>JBHLQA010000057.1:0-12474 GCA_048885285.1 Candidatus Odinarchaeota archaeon | reverse complement strand
GACTACTCCAGAAAAGGTCTTTTTCATTATTGTATTCTATATATCAATTAAACTCCATACCAAAAGTAAAAATATTATTCTTTCAAATATTTCAATATTAACCAAATATAATAAAGCGGGTTCTATATATAGAACAATTAGAAAAATTTTACCACTTTTCGAAAAGGATGATATTCTTTTAGGATTTAATTTAATCTTTATTTTATCAAACTTAGAATTAAAAAAAGAAATTAAAAATTTAAAAATTAAAACAATACAAGAGATTTGATTTTATTGTCAATAGAAATGAACAATATAAATGAAATTGTTAAAAACATTACAAAAATTATTTTAACAAATCCACAAAAGGTCATTAGAGAAGAAGATCTTAGAAATTTGAGTAGAGATCTTGATTTTGAGCAAATTATGAGTGATGTTTATCAAAATTTGAAAAATGTAGGTTTTGAACTTATTAAAACAAAATTTCTCGAACAACAATATTATATTCTAACATCAGATGGAAAAGATGATAATATCACACCTTCACAATATGGTATTTTGGCCTTAATAATAGCATTAAGCAAAGAAGTTGATGAAAATATTAAGATCGAGGACCTAAAAGAAATTTTTGGTGAACTATGGGCATCTGATGTTCAATTTTTAATTAATAACGATTATTTAAGAATTTTTGAAGATTTGGGAATAATTAAAGTAACTCCATTAGGTAAAGCAATAATGAAAAATGTCATTAAAGATTTAAAATTGCAAAATTTACTTAATTTATTTGGAAATAAATGAAATCTTGATGTTTAAAAAAAATAAAAAAAAGTTATTCTTCAATTGGATTTTCTAAATCCATTTTAAATTGGTCAACAATTTTTTTTACTCGATCTGCTGAAGGTCCTGTCCCTCTTACTTCATTTTCATCAACAATTATTTTTCCATTCAATATTGAAATAATATTTTGATCTTCAATATAATTCACATGACCTTTAGAAAATATGGTTGCGATTCTGTCTGCTAAAGCCTTCATTGGAAAAGGTTCTTCTTCTAAACTCACAAAATTGTAGAATGAGCTTCTGATAAAGAGTTTTGGAAATGATTTATTTTTCTCATTTTTCGCGTTTATTAAAATCAAATTCGAATCTTCTGAAACTCCTTTTAATTGACCAACAAAGAATTTATCCTTATCTAGATACACTTTAACAATCTTATCAATTAATAATCCTAATTCCGTATTAAATTGTCTTAATGACATGATCCATCAGATAATTCATTTGTAAATAATTTTATTTATTTTTGCTTTAATACTTAATATAGTGAGTATTTTTTATAAAAACTATATCTTTTGTATTCATTTGATATTATTATTGGAAAGATTAGTTATTTTGAACACTGTGTCTTATTAAATATGAGTGATTTGAAATAATAATAACGTGAAACTAACTGAAGTTATCCAAGTAAACTATTCATCAGAATTATCACACTTATGTCATTTAGCTAAGAATCTTTATAATTTAGCGAATTGGTATGTAAGACAACACTTCTTTAATCTTAATACACTCTTATCATATTACGACTTAGATTTTATTCTTAAAACCAAGCAGGTATACCAACACCTTCCTTCTCAAACATTACAACAAATTCTCAAATACGTAAGCAGAAATTGAAAGTCTTATTTTAGAGAATTAGAAGAATATAAAAGAAATTTTAAGAAATTTAAAAAAAAAAGCCCAAATTTCCACGATATAAGAAGAAAAATGGAGAATCTGTTGTAATTTTTACCAATCAGCAATGTAAAATTAAGAATGGTGTTTACATTTTCCTAAAAGGGTGAATATAAGACCAATTAAAACAAGAATCACCGAAAGATTAAAAGAAGTGAGAATAATCCCTTTAGGGATAAAATATAAAATTGAACTTGTATATGAAAAAGAAGTGAAGGATTTAAAATTAGATAAAACTCATGTGTTAAGTATTGATTTAGGATTGAATAATCTCATAACTGCGGTAAATAATAATGGATGTCAACCGTTTATTATTAAAGGTGGGATGATAAAATCTATAAATCAATGTTACAACAAACAATTGGCGTATTATAGAAGTATTGAAAATAAAAAAGGTAATTTCATCGATACAAAAAGGATTCAAAAACTTCATTTAACTCGAAACAATAAATTTAATACTTTTTTTCATCGAATCTCTAAGAATGTAATTGAGTATTGTGTTTAAAATAACATAGGGATAATTGTCATAGGATACAACCATGGATGGAAACAAAAGATTAGCATAGGAAAAAGAAATAATCAGAAATTTGTACAAATTCCTTTCCTGAAATTAGTACAAAAACTCGAATATAAAGCGAAATTGAAATGAATTCATGTTTTAACTATCAATGAGAATCATACTTCTAAATGTTCTTTCTTAGATAACGAACCAATTGGAAAACATACAACCTATTCTGGAGAAAGAATTTATAGAGGGTTGTTCAAAACCTCTAAAGGTATTCTACTAAATGCAGATGTAAATGGGGCATATAATATTATGAGAAAAGTATTCCCAAAAGCCATTTCGGTGGATGGGATAGAGGCATTCGGATTAATGCCGCAAATACTACAACAAAATATCGTTGATAATAGTATTTGAAATAAAATGAGTATAATTTTACTTGTTTTAACGGTCTAACTAATCTAAAATACAATTTATAAGTTTGGAGATATTTTCTCCAGATGTAGCACTGGTAATAAAAAGTTTAAGATTTGGATTGATTTTTTTTGCATCTTCAACCATTTTATCAATATTTACATCCATTACATCAATTAAATCGAGTTTATTAATGACAGCAATGTTTGACATTTTAAAGAGCATTGGATGCTTTTCAATTACCCATTCACCCTCAGTTATGGAAACGATTACTATTCGTTTCTCAGTACCTAAAATAAAATCAGAAGGACATATCATATTTCCCACATTTTCTATGAAAAGAATATCAACCTCCTCTAAATCATAATTTTTTAATACTTGAGAGATATGATATGAATTTAAGGCGCATTCTCGACCAGTATTTATCTGAATTGTCTTAACTCCATGCTGTTCAATCCTATCAGCATCTATCCGAGTAGCAACATCACCATTAATAACTAAAACTCTGTAATCCTTATTAATTCTTTCCACAATCTTCTCAATAATAGCTGTTTTACCTGCACCTATTGCTCCTACAAAATCAAAAGCTCTTATATTTTTTTCTTTCAATCTCTGATCATTTTGTTGAGCCAATTTATCATTATTTCCTATTAAATCTTCATTTAACTCAATAATTCGAGAAATTTTTTTATCGGACATCTTAATTTTTCAATTACTCTTTTAAATTTGATAGAATATAAAAAAAAAGATTTACTCCTTGATAATTTTTGTGAATTTGAATGAAATTTATGTATCAGGTTCTATCTTATGGAAAATTGATACTTATATACAACGTAAGCTCCTAAGATCCCTCCCAAATCAGGTAAATAAATTAAAATAATAGTAATATTAGACCAGACAAGCAATAAGACAGGAAGTACCCTAAGCAATATGATAATCAATAAAAAAGATTTTCCATTCATTCTGACTGGAAGGAAATACATATAAGCTGTTACTTTTTTATTCATAATTGGAAATAGTGAATATGATATCAATCCTAAAATGCCTCCCCAAGCTAATCCAATAGGGAGGAGAGCAACACTTAAAGGATATATCAATACTAAAGAAACTCTCAATAAAACATAGAATAAAGCAGTAAATAAACAACAAGCTATATATAATTTTATTAAAAATTTTGTGCCAAGGCTCATTTCAATATTTCGAGCCATAAAATATAAAATAAATAACATGATAAATAAGAAGAATATACTAAATAGATCATAAGAACTGACAAAAAGACTAGTAAAAATGGTATGATATGTATATTCATATATTAATCCATACAAACTTAAATAAAAATACTCTGGAATCGAAGAATAAGCAAAAAATAAAGCTGCAATGGAGAATATTATAATCATAACAAACAAGATTTTAGTACCTTGATATTGGGAAGGTCCTTTATAAGATGTCTGATAACTCCTTAATGTTCTTTCTCTTTGTTTATCTTGTCTCTTTAAATATTTTTTTAAGGTTTTGGGACCTTTATCTAAATAAAGCCTTGATTCTTGCTTTTTTGAAATTGCTTCTTGGTATCCTTGTCGAGACTCTCTTGGACTTATAGGAACAACAGGCACATGTTTTAATTCAAATGTACACTCATGATTTTCTGGTAATCGATGTTTTTTGCAATAGGTTCCTCCACAATATTTGCATGTAAACGGTAAATAACTGATCGGATCTCCACAGAATTCACAATATGTCAGTCCTATTCACCAAGAAAACAAAAAATTATTTCAATACCTTAATCAAAGAATTGAAAACTATAATAATGAATAATTATGATCCTTGATAATTTTTACTTTTTTAACTAATTTTTAATCTAACTTAAAAATTTTAAAATTGCCCATTTAAAATACAATATACTCCTAGAAATTAAGAATTAATAAAGATTTTTATTAAACATATGGGTTTATAGTAGGTGGAGCATAGATAAGAGCGTATGTTGTTATTAATAGTATCAGTAATGAGCCACAAAGTGCAATATATATCTTTTTATTCCATCTCCAGATGTTTTGTCCATCTAAAATACCGATGGGAATCATGTTAAAGGTACCAAGCATGAAATTTAAATTTGCTGCTAAACAAACTAAATAATTGAGTGGATCATCTGGAATTATAAAAGAAATTATAAGAAGTATACTGCCATATATGAGGTTAATTGTAGGTCCTGCCGCTTTACACAATCCCGTGGTTCTGTCAATTGTACTTAATCCTAAGACAACAACTGCACCAGGTAATGCTAAAGAAGGGAAATTATTTCCACCAGAGATCAATGAGTAAATATTCATCACAACACCAATTACAGTTAACATCATTCCATAGGTCAATAATCTAAATTTTGTTTGAAGATTAAAATGTTTTGCTACTTGCCTATGTCCTAACTCATGAAAAAGAAAAGCCGTGGCATAAAAACCAGCTAACATAAAAATTGTCCATTCATATCCTTCAAGAGTTATTAAATTTGGAATAAATGTTATAATACCAATGAGATATATTAGTGATACGCCAATTATAAAATGAAATAATTCCGATTTATGAGGTAATAAAATTCCCTTGAAATCGATTCCTGAATCAGAATCAAATGCATCTACAGGGATTTGGCTCTCTTGACGATACCAAGTATATGTTCCATCTGTAGTTCCTCGAACTACCCCTGAAGTAGTTGATTGTTGAAATGTTTGCTCTTGAGAGATAGGAACTGTCTCTGTTGGTTGACTATAAGAAGTAGTAATAGTTGGAGTTTGTTGGAAACTAGTAGATCCTCTTACAATACTACAATCGTGATTTTCTGGTTCTTTATGTCGTAAACAATAATTATACCCACAATCATTACAATAAAAGGGTTCTCCAATTATTTCATCCCCACAATGAGCACACTTTACCATGATTATTACCTAGTTTTAAAATTTCAATGGTTTATATTTTAATAAATTATAATATTGAAGATTTAAAATTTTATTGAGAATATTATTATTCAATAGTATTCTTGAGTTCTTTATTTTTCTTTTCTTATACTTATTAATGTTAAATTAAGAAAAATATATTAAGCTGAAGTTTACTTTTTAATTAAAGTTAAAGATTTTGTAGGTCTATGATATGAGTGAAGATGAAAATAATGATGAAATGTCATTGGATGAGGAACGCAAGAAATTAAAAGACATGGGGGTCAATAGTAAATGGGGTTTATTATCATCTGGAGAAAAAAAAAAAAAAAAAGCCCGAAGATGAAAGTAAACCAGCTTTCAGAGGATTTAAATAATAATTTCAATAATTTCTTAATTATTCCTTTGTGAAATTGCCATTTTTCATTTAATCGGTTAATATGCTAGCTTAATCAATATTTAAATGATCCATCAACCGAAAAATAAATAAAGCTCCAAATACTAATTTTATATATTATCTATAGATTTTCGGATAATATAATATGACTCATAAGGTATATTGCCCTACCTGTGAAGAAATCGTCATTCTACGCAGAAAGAATTTTGCCCATATTTATCATGAAGTTTTATGTTTTATGGTAATCCTAACTTTAGGTTTGGGCTTTATTATTTACTTTATCTTAAAATATTCTAAAAAGCCAAATACATGTCCTAATTGTGAATCTGAATTCGATTTAAAAAATTTACCAACAGAAAAAATGAATATCAATAAACCTTTTGGTTCTAGTACTACATTTACTTTACCTTAGGCTTCATCTTTTTATTGCATCTAGGACAAATGAAATCAGTATCAGAAAGTTCTTTTTTCATTATTATTTTTTGATATTTGCATTTTGAATTTGGACAAATAAGGATAAATTTTGTTAACTGAATTAAAGGCTTATCAATAGATTTTTTATATTCATGTTCAATTTGGTTTTCTGGTTTTTGATCTATAATTTCGTTCTTTTTCTTTTGTTTTTTTTTTTCATTTTCTGATTTGAGCCATTTATCTAAACTCATTTAAACCCACTTAAGATGTTTCTTACTTTATAATATTCTATGATGTTAGATAATTCAATTACTTGTTATACATAAAGCCTTATAATTAAAAAAAGAGAAAAAAATAAAAATTTGTTTATCAATACTGATTAATTAAAAAACTTGTACCTCTCCAGCAATAAGTCTTTTTCTTAAATTAAGGAAGTTTTCTTTATTTAAGTTTTCGACTGAGACTTCTTCTGCTATTTTCTTTATTGAATCAAAATTTACGTTTTCTGCGGGAATCAATTCAATTGAGTTAACCCAAGGATCAGTTATAGGACGACCTATTTGAGACAATAATTTAACATGGGCTTCTAATATATCTCCTTGCCCTCTTTTAATAATATCTCTTGCAATTTCAGTACTTAATACATTATATAATTTTCCTACGTGATTTATTGGATTTTTACCACAAACAGCTTCTAAACTCATTGTTCTACAAGGTGTGATAAGCCCGTTTGACCTATTTCCACGACCTACTTCCCCATCATCACCCGCTTCGGCAGACGTACCAGTTATAGTCATGTACATTATCCCTTTTTCTATATTATCACCAACGTTTACTTGGCATGATACATCTCTTTCTGGAATAATATCTGCCGCTAAATCTAAAACTGCTTCTTTAATTTGACTTGTATAGCTGACATATTCGCTCGCATCATTGATATATTTACTTACCATCGCGGCCGCAATAGTAATACCTACTTCATTTCCAACTCTCTCTACCATTACTTTTATGTCTTCCCCTGAGGCTTTACATTTATCTTTGAATTTATCTGAATTAATTAACATCTCTGCTTCTAAAGCTATTTTATCAACATCAGAATATGGAGCATATCCCACTCCAAAACTGGTATCATTAGCAAGAGGTACTTCTTCAGTATGATGAGATTGATCAAAAACTCCTGTTAAATCTATTGATCCTGGTCGAACAGCATAATCAAACTGAATATCTTTATCCAAATCAAGGTTTCTAAAAATATCGGAAAGAACTTTTCGTTGTGTTTCTATACAAATAGTTGGAATAGGAATATATTCAAGTTTACTTGTACCATCACCACATTCTGTAAGGATCTGATTTATAGCTCTTCCAACAATGAGAAAATATTGTGGTTGGATAATCTGACCTCCACCAAATTCCGGTCTTGCAGTACCTCCAACTAATGCGGCTTTATCAACATTATGATGATAAACCCTATCAAAATTCTCAAGATAATACATACATAATGCTCTAGAACAAGCATCAGCAACAGCATCACAAACAGTGTCAGGATGTCCAATCCCTTTCCTTTCTACTAACTCTGGGAACTCACTTTTTTCAATTGGTAAAAAGTTAGCACGAGTAATTTTCAACATTTCATTTAACCAACTTCTTATTCATTTACATAGTTCTTTTGAATATATTTTTAAATTTATTATTAATTAAATTCCTTATTAATTGAAAAATGCAATTAATACATTTTTTGATTGATGATAATACATAATTTTTTAAATTTTTTATTCTTCTAATATGCATAACACGCATAAATAAATAATTTTATGAAATGCAAATCTTACCATCATTAAATGATATTAGGCGTTTACGCAAAAAATTAAATATTAGTCAAAAAACTTTAGGAGAACAATTAAATCTATCTCAATCTATAATCTCAAGAATAGAAAGTGGTGAAGTAGATCCTCCTTATTCCAAATTAAAAAAGATTTACGAATATTTAGAAAATGAACGTAAGATAAGAGAAAAATCAAAAAAACACGCAGATAATTTTATGAGTTCAGATCTCCATTCTATAAAGCTTAGCACAACTATAAGAGAAGCAGTTGATTTAATGAACAAGTATGAAATTTCTCAATTACCGATAATAGAAAATAATATAAATTTAGGAAGTATCACCTCTAAAAAAGTTCAGAAATCCATAACAGACAATCCAGAGATTATTAAAATGGATGTATCTCTCATAAAAGAATTACCCTTTCCTGAAATCGATAAAAATTGGAATACAAAGGACATATCAAATCTCCTTCTGCAGTATCCAGCTGTTCTGGTAAGAGAAAGTAATAATTACATTGGAATAATAACTGATTCTGATCTTCTAAAAATAAATAATAAAAAATAACTAAAAAGAAAAGAATAATTTTTTTATACAATATTGTGTTTTAAAGAGTAGATTTAATGATTGAAGAGATAATTGAAAAGCTAAACGTTTTATTACAAAAAGCTAATTACGAGACACTGGCTCTGGGTAATTATGCGGAAAAAAAGAATAAATTTTGCTTTGATCTATTGGTTAAAAAGAATGATTTAGTATTTAGTGTAAAAGTTATTCCTAATATTGATAATTTAAATCCAAATGTGGTGAGAGATATTAAATGTTTATCTACAATTCT
Source organism: Candidatus Odinarchaeota archaeon (assembly GCA_048885285.1). Lineage (GTDB taxonomy): Archaea > Asgardarchaeota > Lokiarchaeia > Sigyniarchaeales > SOKP01 > Loki-b32. The sequence goes on along the minus strand of JBHLQA010000057.1, from coordinate 3,463 downwards.
CAAATCAAAGCCTTTACTCATTGGAATAAGAAATAGATACCAGAAATTAGAAGATAACACAATTTATATAAGAGATAATTTACCCTTTTTCACCCTTAACACATTTGAGAATATTCTTAATGGCAAATATCCACATATTTTAGCAAGACGAGGTGGTGGAGTAGTTTTTTTGGACGGTGTATTAATGAAAACCCTAAGAGAAGATCATTTACTATCAAGAAAGGAATTATCTGATAAATTAGGCGTTACGAAAAGGACTTTATGTGCTTATGAAAATGAATCTATGCGTCCTTCAGAGAAAATAGCTCAAAAAATATTTGAAATATTAGAAAATCATAATCTTTTCAAAAAAATCAATATATTCGAATGGCCAATTAAAATTGAAATAAAAAATTTCGAACCTTTTGAAGGTGAGGAACTGTCTGATTTTGAAACTCATGTTCAAGATATTATTAAAGATATCGGACTTTCTTCATATTGGTACAAAAAAGGCTCTATCCCCTTCAAATTGTCTTTATATTCTATTTCTGATAAGAAAGAATCAGAAGGATTTTATCCTCTCTTTTCTGGGATAACTGAAGAACAAGGAAAATTTAATGAAATGAGCTTTAAATGCCTAAAATTGTTCACAAAATTATTCCATAAAACATCATTATTTATTATAAATAATGGAATAAAAATACCTGAAAAATTCCGTGAAGAAAAAATACCTATTGTTAAAATTAGAAATTTAGAAAAAGTAGATGATGAAGAAGAATTCATTGAACTCATCCAAGATTCATGAGGATAATTTGGAAATAATTTGTGGGATAGACGAGGCTGGTAGAATTTAATTCGCTTCGAATTTTATATTAAAAGGCTCTGTCTTAGGTCCTATGGTTATATGTGGTATTTGTTTTATTAAATCAAATTTAGATTTCCTTTCAGAAATAGGAGTTAAAGATTCAAAAAAGTTATCTCCTAATAAAAGAAAGAAATTAGCTGAAATTTTGAAAAGAAACTGTCATTCATATAATATTATTGAGATAAGCGCTCTTGAAATTGATGCGAGGGAACTTAAAAAAATTTCCTTGAATCGACTTGAAGAATTAAAAATGGCAGAAATTATAAACAAATTAAAACCTGATACGATATATATCGATGCTGCTGATGTTAATGAAGAAAGATTTGGAGTTTCTATTAAAAATCTATTAAATTATAAACCTAAAAACATCATCTCTAAGCATAAAGCAGATGATATTTTTCCTATAGTATCTGCTGGATCAATAGTAGCCAAAGATAGAAGAGATTTCCTAATTAAAGAAAGTCATAAAAAGTATGGAAATTTTGGTACAGGATACCCTTCTGATACTAGAACGATTGAATTTCTAAGAGAATTTATTAAAAAATATAAAAAAGCTCCCAAAATTGCAAGAAAATCATGGGATACTACAAAAAGAATAATAAATGAAGAATTATCGAACAAGAAAATAACTGAATTTCTTAGCTAGGTTATTTTTTAGCTACTAGAATCATATGATTCGCAGCGTATTTATGAATATTTATACTTTCAATAATATCTAATTTTCCATTCTCAAGAACTTTTTTCTCTTGAGCATAAACATGTTCAGATTTCTTAATGCTATCAATAGATTGAGACTTTATAGCAATGATTAATATTCCATCATCTTTTAGATAATAATTACAATTTTTTATCGCAATTTTTGCTTGCTGCGGTTGAGCAACATCCTGATAAATTAGATCTACACTCGTAAAAACATATTTAGCATAATTTTCTGGAAAGCGAGCATCTGCTAATATTGGTATGATATTTCCTCTATCAGATGAATTTTGAATTAATTGTCTCATACTTCTCTCTGCAAATTCTACACCATAAATTATTCCAGAGTGTATGATATCTGAGACGTGAGAAATCGTCGTACCTGAAGATGCTCCTAAATATAGCCAACTCATATTATCTTTAAAAAAATTTGTTACTGGATTTTCTAAAATTAGGGCAGCTAATTTACTTCTAAATGGATCCCATTCTCTGTATTCAATTCCCTTATGTAATACTAATCTCTCTCCATATACTCTTTTACCTTCAATTAAATTTTTTGTATAAAGTTTTAATTTTTCTTGAGGTCCAGAAATAAACACACTACTATATTTTGGGTGATTTCTTATCTCTATTTTAGACATGGTTTAAACTTTTTCTCTTATTTTCTTTTTTTTTGATTTCTTTTTTTTACTCCTTGCTGATTGAACTTTTTTAGGAGGATTTGGATATTTTTTTTCAATTTCCTTTATTTTATCCTCAATTTCTTTTGAAAAAACGTCTGCTATGAATTCTCCAGAGAAAAAATCCACTTTTGCAGAAAGTCCTAACTTTCCGGCCACAACACGCGCAATCTTACCCCTACACCAAGGCTTTGCCGACCTAATTTGATTCCATTGAAATATCAATCCATGTTTTGGTCTTTTTTCCCCAGTTTTAAGGAATCTATATAATGCTTTCTCAGCTCCTAATAATTGAATTCTTGATGCTGGCATATATGCTAATTTTTGTAGGCCTCCTGCTTTAGCTATTAATTTAGCCCCTATCAAAGAACCAATGAGAAAATTGACATTTGGTGCCGTTTTCTCCATAAGATCTTCTAAATAAATCTCTAATTGCTGACGATATTTATCTAAAGAAATTATTTGCTCTGCGTAGATCTGTAGAATGTTTAAATCAATATCTGCTCCCATGGATTCTATAGCATATTGTTCCAATCTTTTTACTTTACTTTCATCGAAATCAAAGATTTCTTCAATATTTTTAGAAGTATAATTTTTTCTAGGACCTATTTTTGAAACCATTTCTGCTAAAATGAGATTATCCTCAATTATTTTATCAGTTAATTCTGGGAAATGTAAACCATACCATTCCCTAAGATGACTTGAAAATAAACTAATTGATTTTTTAATTACATCTAAAACAGTAATAATTTGAGTAATTATATTATCAGAATGTCCGCTAACCTGACTGACTTTTATCCTTGTTAATTCTTCACTTACTATTTTATATTGATTAAGAATTTCTTCCCTTGCTTTACTAATTCCAATTTTTTTTAGATTTTTTTCTAAATTTACGCGGAACTCTTTAAGTTCTATTGATTTAGTTTCAAGAATGGTCTTAATTTCAAACTTTTTTGAAGATAATGATTCCAATTTTGTATTATCAAATATGAATTCATTAAACCCTGAATTTTTTAATTCTAATATAAAACTATCAAATGCTTTCTGAATGACATCGTTTTCTAATGCTTTATAGAATTCAATAACCTTCGAGATATTTTCTTCAAAATCAATAAAACTTAAGATATTTCCAGTTTCATCAAATGCAAAAATTCCAATCAACGTATCTGCTATGAAAGACTTCATTTTGAAAGGTTAATTTCTTATTTATTTTTCCTTCATTAATAATTATTATTAATTAACT
>JBHLQA010000056.1:0-12546 GCA_048885285.1 Candidatus Odinarchaeota archaeon | reverse complement strand
ACAAAATTTTATAATATAATATATCAGTATAATACGACCATAATACATCCAAAAATTCATGATATAGATTTTTAGAATATTTATCAACAAAAAATTTTTTGAAAAATAAAGAAATTTGTAAAAAAATTAAGGAATGCATTTTTGGCTTCCTTTTCTCAATAATATAAACAATTAATACAACTTTACAAGTTACAACAATAACTAAAAATTAATGGTTAATTATTAATTCTCTAAACAGATTTAAGTTAATAATTCTCAGAATTTATTAATATTTCAAATTTATAATGTTCCAAATATGAAAAATAATATTATTTTTTGAAAATTCCAACAATAAGCAGCTTTTTAATACTTAAGATTGAGTTCGATTAGTATTAATTTTATATTATGATATTATCTTCCTTTTTATGAAAGATTTTAAGATTCACTTTTCTTTTATCAATAATATTTAAATAAAATTAAAGCAATCTTATCACAAACTTCAGAGATTTCATATAACATATGCGAAGCCATAAATGTAGTTTTTCCTAATGATTGAAGTTCCCTTATATATTTCCGAATTTCAACACGCGATAATGGATCTAAACCAGTTTGTGGCTCATCCAATATAATAAAATCCTGATCATGCATAATAATTCCTAACTTCTGTGTCATCCCTTTTGAAAATTTCTTCACATTTTCATGTTTCCAATCATAAAGATCAAAAAATCTGAGAAGTTCGTCAATTCTATCATTAATTTTATCTTTTGGATAATTTTAAAGATGAGCAAAATATCTAAGTTGTTGATAAGCTGTCATTTTGTAAAAATTTGGAATATCAATTAAAAATCCTATTTTAGTGAAAGTAGCAGATATGTTTTGTAAACTTTTTTAATCCACTCTGATTTGTTCTTATCAAGAATCTTCCTGAATTTGGTCTTAATATTTTTGCAATAATTTTTATAGTCGTGGTGTTTCCAGCACCATTAGAACCGACTAATCCAATCATTTCACCTTTGCGTACTTCTAGATTAATACTATTTACAGCTGTAAAGTTTCCATATCTTTTTGTTAAATTCTCAAATCTCATTACAACTTCAGACATTTTATCATCGATATCTTTAGTAAATTTGGATTTCAAGAGTGTTCTTACATATTTAATAAGGATTTTATTGATTATCTTATATAAAGTTTTATGTTCTATAATTATACAATATCTTTATAGTATCTTTAATGACTATTTAAATAGATATATAATAAATTCAAAAAACAAATTTTATTATATATGTTCAAAATGGTCACATTTAAATATGATATTTCTCTATAGTTACACATGTGTCCCAAGTGGACACATTTAAAATTTATCAATTTACCTACGATTCAGGTGATAGAGATAGTGTTTAAAAGAGATATAGATCAATTTAGGTTTGATAATGGACAAGATAAATTTATGGGACAAGGACCACCTGAACATAATGATCCTCCATTTCCACCACCATTCGGAGGTATACCTTTTTTTGGCTTAAAATCGCCATTTACCTCTGGTAATTTCAAACCTCCTTTACCCATAGGTCGAGAAGCATTCCAGGAAATAAGAGATTTTATTGTTTTACTAATAATTGCTGAGTATACTGAGGGAATAACTGGTTATCAATTACAAGAGAAATATAACTTTCCAAGAGGGACACTTATAAGAACTCTACAAGATTTAGAAGAAAAACAATACTTAAAGTCTAAAGAAGAGATAATAGAAGGACGGGCGAATAAATTTTATATAATAACAGAATTAGGAAAGAAATTAATAGAAGAATTGAAATTGAAATGGGCTAATTTGTTTAGTATGATATCAGAAATAACCCCCCCACCTAATGGGATCAAAATGATGTTATTCGAACAAATAAATCAATTTGAAACAAAAGATGATGCTATTGATTTTTTTCGAGGTTTGCGATCATGGATGAAGGGTATGCTTCAAAAAATAGAGAAGAGAATTGAAATCTTTAAGAAAAATAGGGCAGATTTAGATAAAGTAATTGAGGAAATTGAGAAAATGGAAAATCTACAAAAAGAAAAGATTCTTGATTTGGTTAAAAAAACATTTAAAAAAGTAAAGAACGATGAAAATGAATGAAAGAAATTTAATCTTAAAGATCAATCAGATAAAAAGAAGTATGGAAGAAATAAAAATTGAAACTGATGGCAGATTAACAAATGATAATGGTTGTATAGTTGATGTTGATAATAACACATCATTATCATTTAAAATTAGAAAAATTGATGGGGAATTAATAATTGGTCTACAATTGTTTTATAAAATAAAATAAATTTGTTCAGGATATTAAAATGGAAAAAGTAACTTCAAGATTAAGAATTGAAACAGATTTAATACCAACTGAAATTGAGGAAATTGAGAAAATGGATAATTTACAGAAAGAAAAGATTAGTAATTTGGTTAAAAAAACATTTAAAAAATAATGGATGGTGAAAATGAATGAAAGAAATTTTAATACAATTTAAAAATTTAACTAAAAAATTTGGAGATTTTTACGCCGTAAATGGTGTCAATTTAGAAATACGACAAGGCGAAATTGTAGGTTTTTTAGGGCCAAATGGTGCTGGAAAGACAACTACCATGAAAATGATGGCGTATTTATTAAAACCAAATGAAGGTGAAGTTTTAATACGGGCCAATGGTGAACTTCAGAAATTAACAAATAAAAATAAAGATTATCTCTTAGATAATATTGGATTTCTAATAGAAATCCCTGCTTTTTACGGGAAAGTAACTCCTAAGGAAATATTGAAATATTTTGCAAAATTAAAAGGTTATCCCCGCAAAAATCTTAATAAGAGAATAGATACTGTTTTAAAAATGATTGGGATGTTAGAATGGAAAGATAAAAAAATTGGGACTTTTTCCAAAGGAATGAAACAAAGAATTGGCATAGTCTCTGCAATTGTGCATGATCCTGACATTGTTGTTTTAGATGAACCACAAACAGGATTAGACCCTGCAGCAAGGAAAGAAGTTCGAGATTTTATTATGAATCTTAAAAAAAATGAGAAAACAGTATTTCTTAGTAGTCATTTACTCTATGAAATCAGTGAAGTGGCAGATAGAATCGCTATAATACATCATGGAAAAATAATCGCTTTTGACACATTAGATAATTTAGAAGGAAAGGCAATGAAGAGCGTTATTCATTTTGAGTTACTTAAACCTCCAGATGATAATATCGAGGAGTTTATTATGCAATTAAAACCAATAATTGTCCCTTTAACAGGAATAAAAGAAGAAGATAGTTGGATCAAATATAATAACAATTCTAAGGTTTTCCAGATATTGTTTAATGGAAATCCTAAGAATCAAACTGAAATTCTAAGAACTCTTCTAAACAGTGGCTATCAAATCTTAGAATATTCAGTTCCTAAGGCGGGGCTTCTTGAGAATTTATTTATTGAATTGACTAAAACAAATGAATTAGGAGGGATTCAAAAATAATGACATTAGAAAATGAAAAGACTGATACTGAAATAATACTAGTAGAAAAGCAAAAAGTTGGATTAAGGAGAGATTTAACTCAAATTTTTGATACAACTACTTTTGAGTTAAAGAAGAACATCAAGAGTTTTATTATGATACTTTTTATATTTGTAGGTATTTTTGCGATATATCTAATAGTTAGTGAGCTACAATATATGCAAGATGTACCCTTACCAGAAGATCCTATTGATTATATAAAATCCTATATGGATATGTTTGGGTTTTTAGCTCTATTAAGTGCAGCCGGATTTGCAGGTTCAATTATTGCTGAAGACTTTCACAGACAAACAGGTAATTTATTATTTCCCAAAATAAATAAAATACGGCTATTAATTGGTAGGGTTATCTCAAAATACGGTTTGAATGCGATTTGTGTTAGCATTTATTATATCTTAGTTGGTACGATGACATTTATAAAATATGGAGAGATACCACTTGTTTTATGGGGATCGCTTGGATGGGCGCTTTTATATACTTTCATGATATTTTCATTTGTAACCCTAATGAGTAGTTTGATGAAAAGTACTGCTATAAGTATAATTGTCAGCATACTTCTTCTTCTTATGGTTTTCAGTTTGATCACTTCGATTTTAAGTTTCGCGGGTGTGGAAACTGAACCACTTTACATACTTACTTATTATGAAGGTATTATTACCGCAAGTTTGGATATGCCAGATATCAGATACCAAGAAATTAGAATGCCAATTGGTTCTGGTGGCAGTGGGGGAGAATTTGCAACATTTAGAACTTGGATAACTCCAACTGAAATTGTAGCGCTTATTGGAATGTTGATTTTCACAAGTGTTTTTCTAGTATTAGCCTATCTTCGGTTTAGACAAAGACAAAGCAAGAGTGAGTAAATAAATTTTTTTTTAATAATATTATTTTTTATTAATAATTACATAGAATTAGTCTTTAAAATAAAAAAGCATTTAAGATTTGCTTCTATTCATTTTGATAGAATTAATAAATAAGAAAAAATATTATTCATAATTTAAAAAAGAAAAAAAATTATTATTAATTGGGGTGCTTTAGAGTTTTTAATTACAAGGTCACTTCCATGAAACGTTATTATTTTAATTCTAAAGCGCTCCGCCTTGAATTTCAAATATTATTATTAGTTAACACTAATATCAATATTTTTTGCTGGTTTTTTTCCTACTGATATCTTTAAAAGTCCATTTGACATTTTAGAAGTAAGAGTATCTGCATTAGCATTAGCTGGTAAAGGAATATCCATATTCACTTCAACAAATGTAAATCCTTTCCAGAAAAATGGCATATACCAGTTCTGCGCAGATTTACTCTCTTTTGGTTCATCTTTTAGACCTTCTCTCTCAGGAATCTTAGGTTTTTCTGCTTTAATATTAATATGTTTATTAATTAGAGATACTTTAACTTCTTCTTTTGTACGACCTGCCAATGGAACTGTAATCAAATAAGAATCTCCAAGATCTTCGACATTATATGGGATATGGCTTCTCATAAAGTCTCCCATAAAGTGACTAGCCATTCTTTTCATCTTTGCTACATCTCGAGGTCCGAAATGAAAGCAACTAGCAAACGCATTATGTCCATGATATCTTTCTTGATACATTTTTATTTTCCTCATTATTTGGTTTTTTAAAAAATTTTTTGGTAAAAGTTAAAAATTCTCATATTCATCATCGTCTACAATCGGGATTGTTTTAGTATTTGCACTCCTTTTCTCTTTTAGCATTTCTAAGATTTCTCCGAATTTTTTGATATCTTTCTCAATTTCTTTTAATCTTATTGATAACCTTTCTTTACTAAATTGTAGGTCACTTATTATTCTCTCGACTCTTTCGATATTTTTCAGAGAATAATCATCTTCATCTATTTTTCTTTCGACTGGAGTGCAATGAAAAGGAAAACATGACATAACATTTTTAATTCCTTTTTCATGAGGTAACCATGTATTTACTACTGTACGGATATAATCTCCGAGAGTATTCATACTAGGCTCAAAATTATCTTTTAAAGTTTCTTTTAATCTCTCTATTCCTTGAATGGTTATTTTATAAGTCTTTTTTTGACGATTATTTTCATCAATTAACTCTTTTGATTCAATAAATCCTTTTTCGTCTAATCTGTTTAATAAAGGATAAATTGTTCCTGGAGATGCCCTCCAGAGTGGTTTAAATTTTCTATTGATAACTTGACTTATTTCATATCCAGATATTCCTTCATGATTTCTAATTATTGATAATACCAATAGATCTAACCCGGAAAAATCTTCTCCTCGATAACCGCTAAATCGTTTTCCAAAGAACAATTTTTAACTCTCCAAATTTTTTTTTAATATTCGATATTGAATATATCATATATAAGAAAATAACACACCTTAATAAATATATCGGAGATCGAATAATGGCAAATTATAGGAATAGAATTGTTTTTAAATTATTCTTTATTTAAAATGAAGAAATGGAAATTAACATAACTCGATTTTTTGTAAAAGCTATCAAGTTGTGAGATATGATTAAAAAGTAATAAATTAAGCTTTTAATTATAGTTAATGATAAACTAATTTAATATTATGCTTAATTTAACATGGATCTTAACTTAAACGGATTTTAATATGAATTAAAAATCGAATAACGAAATAATTTTTTTAAATAATAATATAGTTTTTACTTTGGAAATCAATTTTATGTAATATCTATATTATCTTACGATAATATTACAAGATACATACCTAAACGTAAAATTGAAGCTTTCACGAATATTAATATCTTGATTGACCATTTTTAGAAAAAGAATTTATCCAAAATTATTGTTTTTCTAATTTTGTTTTTATTTTGGAATCTTAATTGATTTTGGGTTTTCTTCTATTGGATTATCAAAGTTATATTTAGCTAAATTACTTTTTAAATCCTCAGCGAGAACTCCTAATTTACTAGCTGTAGAAGCGATATCTTCCATTGATGATGTTTGTTGTTCTGAAGAAGCACTAATATTTTCAAGTGCTCTTGAATTTTCTTCGCTTGCTTCAGTTGCACCTTCAATATCTTGTGTTATTGCACTAATCAAATCAACAGTCATTTTGATGCGATTTGTTATTTCTGTTATTTTTGTTGCGGTATTAAATGTGGCACTCTTAGATTCCTCTGCGAGTTTTCTCACTTCATCAGCTACTACTGCGAATCCTCTTCCATATTCTCCAGCGCGACCTGCTTCTATACTTGCATTTAATGCCAATAGATTTGTCTGATCTGAAACATTTGTTATAAGATCCATTATTCTGTTTATATCATTGGTAGATTTCAAAATTTCATGAGCAAGATCATTGATATTACTTGACATTTTACTGATTTCCACAAGAGAACTTACTTGTTCTTGTGTATTTGTGGATACTTGTTGTGTAGTTGAAGAAATCTCTTCTGATGCTACATTCACTTCATTTGCACTTGCTGCTAATTCTGTGGCTATATTGGCTACTTGAATAGACATTGATGAAGAATCTTCTAGTACTTGATTTAGTTGATCTTGAGTACTTTTAAGATTTATTACATTTTTGTTTAGTGTATCATTAGTATTTTTAAGATTCATTACAGTTTTATTTATTAAATAAATGATAATTACTAATACTACCCCTACAACAAAAATGTAGCTTAACCAAGCACTCTCAAATATCAATGTTTGAGATGTTACTAAGAGTGCAATAATCATCATTGCAGATACCATCATAACTCCTACCTTAAATTCTATACTATGATAATTTTTTCCTAGTCTATAATAGAAGTATAAGGTTAATCCTATCCAAGCTGAAAAACCTATTATAAAATAATGTGATATATCAAGTTGACCAAGAGGTAGATCCAAAATCTTTTCACTTTCTTTTATTATTTAATAAATTTCTACGTATATGTACAAACTCTTACTTTTTAAGGCTTTTCTTTTAAGAAAGTTTAAATAATCGAAATAAAAACCTTATAGGATTTCTATAAACTATAAAAATGAAGAATACTATGAAAAATTCTTCACATTTATTTTGTCAATAAAAACTTTTAATAATAAGAAAGTGTAAATTTTCTTAAGAAAAAGCGAAGTATAATATATGAAAAAGAAATTAAATTATCTAATTACCTTAATGGTAATAATAATTAGTGCATCAATTATCGGGATCTTACTTTTTGTTTTATTAAATGGGAAAAAGAGTTATTTCTTAGTAGAATTCTACAATCCTGATAAGGTTTCAGATGGAACTACTCTATTTGCTGATTTAAGTAATGAAGAAGAACCTAGAATTGTCGAAGTTGATATGGAAGGAAATGTTGTTTGGGAATATATTTTACCTGATGATATTAAAGAATATACTAATCCTGGTTTTGATGTAGAACTATTGCCAAGCAATAATATCTTATTTTTGGCACCTCAAAAAGGAATATATGAAATTAATAGGGCTGGTACAATAGTTTGGTCATATTTGGATGATAAAGCTTCCCATGATGCTGATAGATTACCAAATGGAAACACTATCTTTATATGGGGAGGGAGTGATACTTCTGAAGATCTTCAAGCAAAAGAAGTAAATACCGCTGGTACTATTGTATGGTCTTGGAAAGCTAAGGATCATTATTATTATGATCCATATAAGAATATTTCAATGCAAGGTTGGACTCATGCAAATGCAGTGACTCGATTCCCTAATGGAAATACAGCAATTAATTTTAGAAATTTCAATTTAACTGTTATAGTAAACAATACTGGCCAAGTTCTCAAGGAACTTAATTGGACTACTTTAGGAGATGATCCCCATGAACCAGAATTTCATCCTAATGGTAATATAATAATCGCACTTCAATGGACTGCCCCTGATCAAGTTCTTGAAATTAAAAATACAACATCAAATATAATTTGGACATATCATAGAGATAATTTGACATTTACGAGAGATGCAGATAGATTAGCAAATAATAATACTTTAATTGTCGGTGTTGTTGGTAATAGCCCAAAAATTTTTGAAGTAACTTCTGATGGAGAAATAGTATGGCAACTTGCTGTTAGGGGTAAATGTTTATCAACGCGTAGCCCTGGTTGGTTTTATAAAGCTGAAAGAATTTATTATCCATAAACATTATAACTAAACTTTTTAATCAGAATGAGTAATAAAGAATTATTCCATAAAATTAAAGGATTATTAATTGATATCGATGGAACACTCTATTTTAAAGGAACTCCAATACCAAATGCGATTAAAACAGTATCTAAACTTAGAGAAGCAGATATTAAATTACTTTTTCTTACAAACACAGATAGTAAATCTCCAAAGACTATTTTAGGAATTCTCCTGCAATATGGATTTGACATAAAAAAAGATGAAATATTTACACCAATTATAGCCTTAAAAGAATTTTTATCGAAATATCCTAATAAAAAGTCTTATTTAGTCACAACAGAAGAAGTTTCAAAAGAATTTGAAAAATTTCCTCAAGTCAAGGGATCTGAAATACCAGATTTTGTAATTATAAGTGATTTTCATGATAATTGGGAAGTTAAGCGTCTTAATGTAGCTTTTCAATATGTACTAAAAGGTGCTAAGTTATTGGGAACCCAGGGCAATAAATTCTATCTTGATAAAAATGGTGAACCCGTTATAGACACAGGGTCTTTTGTACAGATGATTGCTAATGCTACAAATACAATTCCTAAAATATTTGGAAAGCCATCAAAAGAATATTTCTTTCAAGCTCTAAATAAATTAAATCTAGAATCAAATGATGTATTAGTAGTAGGGGATGATATTGAATCTGATATTCAAGGTTCAATTAATGCAAGCATAAAAGGAATTCTTGTCAAGACTGGAAAAGGACAATTCTATGATTCCAAAACTTCTAGAATTAAACCCTATATGGTTGTAAAGTCTTTTAGTTCAATATCAAGTTTTTTTGAATAAAATTTTGAAAAATGTATCACTTTTTTAAATTTAAGAAATCTCTTTTGTTAAAGATTTACTCATTATTTCAGTTGAAATAATGTGTTTATTAATCAGATAATATTAAACATAGAGAGACCAATTTTTACATTTCAATTAAATTTATTGAGAATTTATGTGAATAAAAAGATTTAAATATTCCATTCTTTAGTTAATTCATAAAAAATAATTTAACTGAAAATAGGATGGTTTATCCATGTCTTTAAAAGAATATTATATTCGAGATTTAGTGATTAATGATGAATACGGAATAATTGACTCAAATGCGACGATTCATGATGCCGCTAAGAAAATGAAAGAATTAGGCGTTCCCGATTTAGTTGTAATAAAAGGAGAAAAGCAAAAAGTACTAGGAGTTATTGCCGATTTTGATATTATTCAAAATGTCGTTGCTGAGGGTATCGATTGTAAAACTGAAAAAGTAATATCAACTATGTACAAGATTACTCCAGTAACATTGGATACACCTGTTACTGAAGCTTTCACACGGATGCGAGATTTAAATGTTAATGTGGTACCTGTAATTGAAGATGGAAAACTTGTAGGAGTATGTACAATTCAGGATTGCTGGAGTTATATTCCAGATCAAAATATAGATGATATTGGGCTTATTCCAGTGAAAAATACTAGAGTTGCAGAATTTTGGTTTGCAAGTGCATGCGCTATAGTTTCATTTGTAATTGGGATTATATTACCCCTAGTTGGTGTGTATGGATATTTTTCTGGAAACCAAGCAGATCTTCTTAGTTTGTTAGGGATGGCTGAAATTAGAGGTGGAAAAGTGATATTCGAACTTTTTGAGGTCAGAGGTGTAGATTTCTTTGTTTCATTCATCGATTTATTTACAAGGAATGGACCAATATGGATTGTAATTGAAATATTTAGCATATTACTGATAATTATTGGAATAATAGGATTATTTTCAATAATTTATGTGAGTTTTTCAGACACAAGACGATTAGAAACTGGATATGTTACTCGTTTAGTATTTCCAGGATTAGTTGTTTTCTTTATGGTCCTTCAATGGATTCTTTTTGGAATTGCTTTTGCCACAGCAACTCCACAACCTACAATAGCAATAGATGTAACAGGATTAATTATGTCTATAATTTCTATGACTTTATTTCTGTTAGCAATAAATAGGGATTATATTTTCCGTGAAAAAACCATGCCTTCATCCACATCAAGTGAGGTGTCGAATTAAGAATGCCTCGGGGAGGAGGCGGAGGATTTCGAGGCGGAGGGGGATTTCGTGGAGGCGGATTTCGTGGAGGCGGATTTGGTGGAGGATTTCGAGGTGGAGGGTTTGGAGGAAGTTATCGAGGAGGAGGATCTAGGGGTGGTACTCCATTTGGGAGAACTGGTGCCACAAGAATAACATCAAGATCTCCAAGTGGGCCTTATTCACATAGATATCACAGACCTCACCGTAGATATTATAGACCCTATTGGTGGTATCATCGACCATGGTATTATCGGTGGTGGTATTCACCTTGGTGGGCAGGACATTATTATCGTCCTTGGTATTATAGTCCTGTCTATGTTGGTGGAGGAATATTATTCATGATCATACTAGCTTTAGTAATACTTCCTATAGCAGGCGTTGCATTTATGTTTCCTTTCAGTAACGCTGATGAAAATGGATATGTAAATTATCGATCCACTGAAACGCTATATTTCAATGAATTTTGGTATGAATATGAGTATATAGAAGAAGGAAATATAGAATACTCTGTTAGATCCTTAGAAAGTGAGTTAATCTTTGCCATATGGAATCAACCTTTTGAGAATCTTCCTACAACTACAATATATAATGATGCTATAGATTCGATAACTCTATCAACTAATGGATATTGGACTGAATGGTGGTATTTAAGGGTAGGCTCAATAATTCAATTTGAGTTTAATGCAAGTGACCAAATTGATTTCTTTATTGCTGATGCTAATGATTTCTATACTTGGGATCAAGGAGGTTCACCCTCATTTCATGTGAGTGAGACAAATGTGGATCATTCAAGCGGTAGTTTTACTGTTAGTAGTTCACAGGATTATTATATCATATGGTATAATGAATTAGGGGGTTCTATTGATGTAGATTATACTATTAATTATATAGCAACGAATGTTATCGACTTTAATGGAACGTTTACACAAGAAATACAACAAGGAGAAACTATATCAGGTTCTTATAATGTACCTTCTTCAGGTGATTGGTATTTTTTTGTTTACTTTGATCCAATGAAATCATCATTAGAATCTACAACTATTACATTTGATGTAACTTATAATACAGGAATATCCTCTCGAGAGCGTTGGTTGAATATTCAATGGATCTTAATCATTGTTCTTGTCATTATTGTTGTTGTATTATTAGCAGCAGTAATAGCAAGAAGGGGTCAGAAGAAGTTAAAACTTAAAACACCTGAGCAAACACCGGCTAAATCTTCACCATATAAGTCCAAACCTTCTAAAGCACCACTTACTGAATCATCTGAAAGAATCCAAAAATGTAAACGATGTAAAGCACCATTAAAACCAGATTCTAAATTTTGTCCTAATTGTGGAGGAAAAATTGAAGGAAGACAAATTGGTGTTCCAGCGGTTACTACTCCAGCTGAAGCAAAAACATGCTCTCTATGTGGAAGTAAACTAACAGGAACTGAAAAATTCTGTAAATGGTGTGGTACTAAGATAGAGCAATAAAATAATTAAATACTATTTTTTTTTTGATTAAAAATTTCAAAGTCTTTAGAAATAAGAACTAAAATTATTCAGCTTCTGGATTAGCATTCTTATTTTTGTTGTTTTTATAAGAGGAATAAGCTCCTTTTACCTCATTTAGATCAACTGTTACTACAGTGTGACCTAAATGTACTTTTTCGAATTTCTTTATTTCTACCTGATTAATGGGATTACCTGGATGAATTATAATATATTCTTTGCATTTTATACAAGCACGAGCTCGAACACTCATAATATTTATCTCTATTCTAGTATTCTCTTATCTAAAAAAGAAATTAAAAATATTTCAAATTTTTGGTTTTAAATAAGAAGCTATAGCGTAATA
>JBHLQA010000055.1:0-12554 GCA_048885285.1 Candidatus Odinarchaeota archaeon | reverse complement strand
GACTTAATTATCTCGTACTAAAAGAATTAAGTAGTTTTACATTTATTTAATAAAGAAGAAATATGTACTTTATGTTTTTTAAAATGAAAATTGAATAACTTTTTTCAAGCAATGAAGAAGTTTGAGGTATTCCTGTATAACAGGTTCTGTGTGAGGTTTTAATTACAACTGGTCTAATAAATAAAAAAGTCAATATAATTTTCGACCATATTCCACTAATTCTGTATGAACTTCCATTAGTTTAAAAAAAAATAGAGAATTTTTTTATTAAATTAATGACGTTTACAATAAAAGTTTTAATTAAGATATACCTATCTTTTTGTTTAATTAACTATTAATATACATGGTAATGAAACATTTATTAATACAAATCTGAAATTTGGAGAATTATAAATGAATAAAAATAATGTTTTAATTCAGCTACAAAATATAGTGGGTAAAGATTTTGTGTCTAATAATCCTGAAAATTTATATATTTATTCTCAGGATCCTGGAGCATCAATACCTCGTGCAATTGATTTTGTTATAATGCCTAAAACAGTTGAAGAGATACAGAGCATCGTTAAGTTAGCAAATAAAAATAAGATTCCGTTAGTTCCAATGGGTGGTGGGTTAACACTTAGTGGCCTCGTAATTCCTGTGAAAGGAGGTATTGTAATTGATATGAAAAGAATGAACAATATTTTAGATATAAATGAATTTAGTAAATATGCTCTTATTGAAGCAGGCGTTTCTACTGGTCAAATATTGTCCTATCTAAATAAAAACTATCCAAATTTACAACCGCCCATTCCAGATGCACCCCCCTCTGCTACCGTAGCTGGAAATATGCTAATTCATGGATCAGGATATTTATCACAAAAATATGGTGATCATGGAGCTATGATAAATGGTCTAGAAGTGGTTTTACCAAATGGAGATATTTGCAAACTTGGTTCTTGTGCATTATCTCCCTTTTGGTTTGCACGAGGTCCTATTCCGGATCTCATTGGTTTATTTATAAGTTCTTTTGGTACAATGGGAATTGTTACAAAACTCTCAATTCAATTGTTTGATAAACCTAAACTTAGAGATGTTGTTTTTGGAATTTTTAATGACTTTAATGATATTCCCAATGCTCTTTTAAAAATTACTGAATCTGGATTAGCGGAAGATGTTATACTTGGACTTGGAGTGCAAGAGAGGCTTTCTGTGATGGTATATGTTACTGGTGAATCTCAAGAGGAAATAGACTCTCATATCAAAACTATAAAGAGATTATTTAGAAAGGTAAAATTAATGTATTTTAAAGCTCCTGATAGATACAGAACAGCTTATTTAAAAAAGCCTTTACTTGCGGCAAATGCAGCAGATTATAGAAAAGGTGGAGGTTTTGAATATGTAGGAGCAAATATGCCATTAGAAAAAATACCTGAAGCCTATAGAAAAGGGATAGAAATTGCAAAAAAACATGGAATTATCCCTACTTTAGGATCGAGACTTATTGGAGGGACTCATAATATTGTAATGTTTTTTTCTTATTCATTTAATCGTGCGGATCAGAAAGACTTAGAAAATGCCCGAAACGCATTACATGAAACTAATAAATTAGCCTTAGAATTAGGGGGAATGCCATGGAAAGTGGAATTAGCAGGACAACGATTAGTTCTTGAGAAAATGGATCCTAATTATAAGAAATTATTAAAAACCATTAAACATATAATTGATCCAAATAATATAATGAATCCAGGAAATTGGGAGGTGAATTAATAATTACTATTAGTGAAAAACAAGATTGGAAAGATATTGTTCATAGGTGTTTTAGATGTGGCTACTGTAAATTCACCTATGATTATTCTGATTTCAATTGCCCTAGTTACAAAAAACATCGATTTGAGACTTATAGCACAGGAGGACGAATGTGGTTAATTTATGGTCTTATTAGTGGGGAAATTGAGTGGAATGAAAGGGTAGCAAATGTAATTTACGCTTGTCCTACATGTGGTAACTGTACAGAAAATTGTAAGTTTGACAAATTTAAAGATTTTCTAGTAGATATAATTGAAGCTGCTCGAACTGAAGCAGTTAAAAATGGATTTTGTCCAGAAAAGCAGAAGATTCTATTAGAAAGAACTGAAAATCCAGAATTCCACAATCCATATGGTGAACCAAATTCTGATAATACTGATTTAAAAAAAAAATACAATTTACCAGATCAAGCAGAATGGGTATATTTTATAGGATGTACTTCTAATTATCGTCAAAAAAATTTAAGAGATGCAACTATAAGGTTTCTCAAGAAGACTCAGATTGATTTCACCTTAATAGATGAGCATTGTTGCTGTAGTCCTATTTTACGAACAGGTCAAACTAATCCTGTGATCGATATTATGAATTATAATATTACTCAAATAAATAAAGCTGCTGCTAAAAAAGTAATAACTTCTTGTGCGGGTTGTTATCGCACAATGAAAAAAGATTGGATTAAATTAGGGGCTGATTATGATTTTGAGGTATATCACACCGTAGATTTAATTAAAGAATTGTTAGATGATGGGAGTATGAAAATTAAATCGGAATTTAATAAAACATTAACTTATCATGATCCATGTCATCTAGGACGTCATATAGGGAAATATGAGGAACCAAGAGAAGTATATAAAAAGATCCCGGGAATAAATTTTGTTGAGATGCAAAGGAACAGAGAGAACGCCTGGTGTTGTGGAGCTGGAGGTGGTGTGAAGATAGGGTACCCAGAATGGTCAGTCGAAATCTCAAAAGAAAGATTAGATGAAGCTAAAGAAACGGGTGCATCTATTGTCTCATCAATATGTCCATTCTGCAGAACTAATCTATCAGATGCTAATGAAAAATATAATATGGGTTTTGAAGTAATTGATCTAGTAGAGATTTTAGATCAACTTGAAATTGAATATAACAAAAAAAAATAATAAAATTTTATTTTATTTTTTCTCCCAAAGCCATTCGAGCTAAATCACTTAGCATATAGTTCTTTAAGCCTTTCCTTTCAACTTTTGATCCCAAGACATCTTTACATGCGGGGCAATTATAAACACACGCTTCAGCACCATGGTCAATCATATCTTGAATATTTTTATTTTGAGTTGTTCTTGTCAAATCAGCTTTACCTAACGTTGCAAATATTCCTGCGCAACATAATGCATTTTCTCTATCATATTCTCGTGCAACTCGTTCTACTCCTATTAATTCACAAATTTTATCAACCCATTCATCAGTTTCAGAGATAAATCTATTGGAGCAGTTTCTTTGATATGCTACTTTCATATTAAGTTTAGTCAATTCAGATTCATGGTCTTTTAGATAGTTATATACATAATCAAAGAGATGAATTGGTTTAAATGGTACTTCAAAATTATTTCTCTGACAGTATGATGTCCATAATCCATAGCATTCATCATGCCAACAAATTAATTCCTTTATGCCATGTTTTTTCATATTTTCTGTTACAATGGGAATTCTTTCTCTGATAACAGAATCCCTTGCATAATGATGAAACATTAAATTACAAAAGAAAGGACGCCCACTAATATATTGTAAATCTTCAAACATTTGTCCTTTCATTTCTTCGGAGTTAGCTCTTGAAAATAAACATTTGTTAAAAACTGGCTTATTAGGATCGATTTCCTTCATTCTTAATTCGCTAGGAGGTTCAAATTGTTTAATCGTAGATTCAAGAACCTTTGGATTAATATTTAGACTACTAAATTTTTCTTGTAATTCTGTTATTAAATCAAATGGATGAGAATTATATGGACAATACTCGTCACATGCAAAACATGTAACACATTCCTTCAAAACGAATGAATCTTCTCCATTTATTAATTTTTCCATTTCTATCCTAGCGGTCTCTTTATCAATATCTATCCATTGACATCGAGTCAAACAGTCAATATTTTCACATTCAGAACAATGGGATTTATCAAACATTTTTCCATCACTTTAAAGTAATTATTATATTAATTTTAAATTTACAAAATTCATAATTGAGAAATTAAGAAGGAGTATTTAATTTTATCAAAACTTGTTTTTAAAATTACTAAATTGCTACTTTTTTAAACATATGACTATTCTGAAAAAAAAGAAAAAAAAATTATTAGTATAATTAATTAGTTAGAAAACTATAAGTCCTGCTCCATTACCAAAGAGCATCAGAAATCCAAGAAAGATTGATGCTGTTAATGACATTACTACTAGTAAAGTATTTATACTAGGTCCAGCAGTATCTTTAAATGGATCTCCTACTGTATCACCTGTAATAGAGGCTTTATGCACCTCAGTACCTTTGCCTCCAAGATTACCATCTTCAATCCATTTTTTAGCATTATCCCAAGCACCGCCTGCATTAGACATCATTACTGCAAACACAAACCCAGATAAAATCGCACCAGCTAAGAAAGCGGCTAGAGCATCAACTCCAAAAATAATTCCAACTACTATTGGTATTACAATAGAAATGATACTTGGTAAAATAAGTTCTCTTAATGATCCTTTAGTTGCAATATCAATTGTTTTACTAAAATCAGCAGCTTGTTCACCGGTTAAGATTTTAGGATTTTCTTCAAATTGTCTCCGAATTTCATCAACCATTTTAGCAGCATTTCTTTGAACTGCTAATATTAATAAAGCTGAAAATAAGGCAGGAACAACAACACCAATAAATGCTCCAATTAACACATTTACATTTAATAAATTAAGCGCAGTAATATCAGCTCCTTGGGCTTGTGCTTCTTTAGTATATGAAAATAGCAACGCTAGCACTGTAAGATTAGCTGCGCCTATTGCAAAACCTTTTGTAATTGCTTTGGCCGTATTTCCTGCTGAATCTAATCGATCTGCCGTACGTATTACATCATCTCCTAAATCTCCTTGCTCAGCAATTCCTCTAGCGTTATCAACAATAGGTCCGTAAGCATCGTTTGAAACAATTGTTCCCACAATTGCTAACATACCAACTGCGGCCATAGCTACACCAAAAAAACCTACTAACCAGAATGCAATTGCCATAGCTATTACGATACCTATTGCTGGAGGTACAACACTTATAAGGCCATAAGAGAATCCTGAGAGTATTACTACAGCATGACCTTCTTTTGCTGAGTTAGCCATATTTCGGGTGGGTTTCTTATCATCTCTTGTAAAATAATCACTTGTAAAGCCCAGAATAATACCAGAAATAAGACCAATTGCAGATGTTCCCCAAAGTCGCCATAATAAACTTATCTCTGCATCTGTAATTGTAGAATCGCTTAATGATAAGATTAGTGTAAAAAGTGCAGAAAGTCCAAAATAGATGATGGTTGCGAAATAAGTTCCTGTGTTTAATGCTTTTCCAGGCTCTTCAGAACCTTTTAATTTTATAAAATAGATTCCTATAAGTGAACATATTAATCCTACTGCACACAAGACTACTGGAGTAATAATAAGAATAGCTGTTCCCCCCGATGTCAAGGTAACATCTCCCATTGGTGCTTCGATAACACCTGCGATTCCAAATGCAGCAGCAAGCATCATAGCAGCAACTATAGATGCAACATAAGAATCAAATAAATCACTTCCCATTCCTGCAATATCTCCAACATTGTCCCCTACATTATCTGCTATCGTTGCAGGATTCCTTGGATCATCTTCAGGAAGATCATATTCTGCTTTTCCTACTAAATCTGCCCCTACATCTGCAGTTTTAGTATAGATCCCACCACCGCATTTCATAAATAATGCGATACTACTTGCCCCGAAGCTAAATCCTAATACAACTGATGGAGTTTGAAAGATCCAATAAATTATAGAAACTCCTATTAAAGCGACTCCAACTACCGCTAGCCCCATAACAGAGCCCCCAAAAAAAGCAGTATCGAATCCCTTTTTCGTACTAATAGTACATCCTTGAGCCGCTCTTGTATTTGCTTTCACACCAACATACATTCCTAACCAGCCAGCCAACATCGATCCTAAAGCACCAATTAAGTATGCAATTGCCTGTTCCCAATTTAGATCATTGGAACCTGTAACTGAAGGGAGTAAAAATAACATAATCAAGAATAATACCGCAACGAAAATGGCAAGAACCTTATATTGAACTTTGATATATGTTTTTGCCCCTTCCTCTATATATCCTGCGACTTCTTGCATTCTTTCATTTCCAGGGTCTTCTTTTAAGACTAGATATCTAAAGTATAATGCCATTACTATTGAGATTATACCTGCAATTAATGCTACAATTAAAATTGGTGGTACATTCATATTTTTTCACTTAATTCCAAATTTTTATTAAATTTTTAAAACACATAGGTGTAATAATATCAAACAAAATTTCTTAAATCATTAAAATATTTTGAATTTTAATTAGATATATATTTAAATTGATGAAAATATATAAATTTCTAAAAAAAAGAATGTAAATAATAACTATTTAGAGAGAGATTTTATATAAATTACTTGAAAACCTATATTTAGTATAATCATATAAAGTTGCAAATGAATAAATACAAGAATTTTCTCTTTTAACAAACATAAAGATCATTCTGAGAGGTTGAATGTATTGGATGAAATTAAATGTGAAGTATTAATTATTGGTAGTGGTCCAGCAGGATTAAGTGCTGGTATTTATTGTGCTCGAGCAAATAGGGATGTCATAATTCTTGATGGAAAACAGTTATCTGGATTAGAAAAAGCTAAGGAAATTCAAAATTGGCCTGGAGAAATCGATATTAAAGGTAAAAATCTTTTGAAAAAGTTCAGGACACATACAGAAAGTTATTCTGAAAATATTAAGATTATCCAAGGTGACATAATTTCATTAATGCTTGGAATGGGTGTAAATGTAACAACAACAAGAACATCAACCATTTCTTCTGACGTTGTTATTATAGCAACAGGGGTAGGTACTCGAAAAGAAATTATTAAAGGAGAAAGTAATTTATTAGGATTTGGCATTTCATATAGTGCATTAAATGATGGACCATTATATAAAGATAATATTGTCTATTTATATGGTAAAGACGAAGAAATGTTAGAGGAAGCCTTAACACTACAACAAATGGGTTGTATTGTTCATATAATCACCAACTTGGGGATTGAAGAGTTATCAGATAAAGCTTATGAAGTTAAAGAAAATGGAATTGAAATTATAGAAAATATGGAAGTAATTGAGGCAATTCCGGATTCTGAAGGTATGATTCAAAAGATATTATGCAAATCTACTCAACCTGAATCAGAAGAATATGAAGAATTAAGAGAATTTGAATTAAAATGTTTATTTATTTTGTCCCATATATCCTCTAATTTCATTTTCAAAAAAGCAGGAGTAGAATTGGATGAAAGTGGAAATATTATAGTCGATGGAGAACAAAAGACAAATCTTAAAGGAGTTTATGCTGCTGGAGATTGTACCGGTGGTTTATTTCAAGTAGTATTTGCTACTGCTGAAGGCGCACGGGCAGCAATAAATGCTTGTAAATATCTTCGACAACTAAAGAAGGACTAAATTGTTAAAAGGGGGAATTGAAAAAAAAAATATAAAACTTATAAGATTATAATTATGTAAATTTGAATAAGCTAAAAAAATATGGAGAATAAAATTGTCTAATAAAAATGAAATAGAGCTTGCTATTATTGGTGGTGGGCCTGCTGGTTTAACAGCAGCTATTTATGGTGGAAGGATGGGATTAAAAACTGCTCTCTATGAGAGTAAAGGTTTTGGAGGTTTAGCAGGAACCGCTCCTAAAATCGAAAATTATCCGGGTTTTGATAATATCAATGGAATTGAATTAACAGAAAAAATGAGAAAACAGGCTGAAAATTGGGGCACAATTTTTTTCTTTAATGAAGTCTTAGCAATTAATCCAAAAGAAATGACAGTAACAACTCATGAAGGAGACACAAAAGTTAAAGCAATAATTATAGCAACTGGATCAAAGCATTTAACCCTTGGCTTACCTAATGAATTTGAATTAGTGGGTAATGGAATATCTTACTGTGCAACTTGTGACGGTCCATTATTTCGAGATCAAGTTGTGGCCACAGTTGGAGGTAGTAATGCTGCGGGTCTAGAAGTTATTTATCTTTCTGGTATTGCAAAAAAAGTTTATCTTATACATAGACGTCATTGTATGCGAGCAGAAGCGTGTATTGTAGATGAAGTCGATGCATTGCCAAATGTTGAACCAATGTATAACTGTGTGGTTGAGGAAGCACTAATTAAAGAAAACAAATTAGGTCAATTAAAAATTAAAAATCTTGAAACAGGTGAAATTTCTGACATTGATGTAAAAGCCTTATTCATTGCAATAGGAGTTGAGCCACAGAGTGACTTGGCTAAAAAAGCAGGTATCGAACTTGATAAAAATAATTGCATTAAAGTTAACAGAAATCAAGAAACTAATTTCCCAGGTATTTACGCGGCGGGGGATGTTACTGGAGGAATCCGACAAGTAACAACTGCTACTGGTGAAGCCACGACAGCGGCAATGAATGCATATCTATATATAAAACAAGGTTGGTACGGACCAGAAGGACAATCAAAATAAATCCTTACATGAGATATATACCTAAATATTACACTATATTTTGTATTATCACGATAATTTCCATATAATATGGAAAACTACAAAATATCTAATTTTATTGAGGACTTCTTAGTCGCAAAAGAGGTTGAGGAAGGCTGCTCACCATCAACTATAAAAGCTTATCGTTATGATCTTCAAAAATTTATAGAACTTGTAGGAGATCTCCAAATAAATTCACCCATTTTACGCCAAAAAATTCGGTTGTTTTTAAAAAAATTAAATGATATGAATTATACAAAAAAAGGTATTGGTAGAAAGATCGCATCATTACGTTCTTACTTTAAATTTTTAACTCTCAATGAGTTTATACCAAAAGATCCTATGAGTACAATTAGATCTCCAAAAATTAAACTTGAAGAAAGCCTACCAAAATTTCTAAAAATTTCTGATATGGAAGAGATTTTTAAAAAACTCAAGAATCGACGATTATTCAACTCTCGAAAAAGTGAACGATATTATTTAATTGTTAGATTATTATATTCAACAATGGCGAGGGTGAGTGAATTATGTAATATAAAAATAAGGGACATAGATTTCGAAAGAGGTTATATTCAGCTTCGTGGGAAGGGAAATAAAGAGAGAATCGTCCCTGTTGATCAAAAAACTTTGGAAATATTTAAAGAGCATCTTAGAAATAGAATAAATTATGAAAACGAAGATTATTTATTAGTAAATACAAGAAACCAAAAATTAAATCCACGAGTTGTGCAAACAGATATCAAAATAATTAAAGAAAAGTGTGGATTTTCTGAATCCAAAATAATCACACCTCATGTTTTTAGACATACTGGAGCGACTCATTTAAGGCGTTCAGGAATGGATATTAGTGAATTGCAGGATATTTTAGGACATTCAAGTCCAAACACAACACGAATTTATGCTAAAAATGATATAACAAAATTAAAAGAATCATACTCTCAGATGCATCCTCTAAATAATTTAGAGAAATTGTAGGTTTTTCTCTACTTCTTTAATTATTATATTTATTAGAGATGAAAAATAATTTAATAAGTATAAGAAAATTTTAACTTAAATTGTTCTTTTATTACTTATACATCAAAATTATATAGTGAGTCTTCTCGATTTAACATGGATGAGGATGATTTCAGGAAAGAATTTCAGAAAAAATCTGTTTTTCGACAGGCAAGCTCTCTTGATTTAAGTTATGTACCAGAAAAGTTATATTGTCGTGATGATGCTCTAAAAACATTAATATTTAATTATAGAAGGATCTTAGAGGAAAAGGAACAGCCCTCCATAAGTTGTTTAATTTTAGGAAAGGGTGGTGTCGGAAAAACTTGTACAGCTCGGTTTTTTGGTAGAGCATTTAGAACTATTGCAATTGAGAATGATGTTAATCTATTTATTGAATATTTTAATTGTATTAATTTTCGTTCTAAAAGTAAAATAATTAGAGAACTTCTTGCTAAATATCAGCATGGTAGTGGAAGAGGTTTTAGTGATGACGAAGCATTGAAGCTTATTCTTTCACAACTTATTCGGGATCAAGGTTATATGTTATTAATTATTGATGAGATTCACCTTTTGAAACCAGATGATGTATTAGCATTTTTAGATATTGCTGAGACTTTTGGTCATCAAAATGCAAAATTATCATTACTTTTAATTTCTAGAAGTAAAGATTGGATGGCGATTGAAAATGAGAGAATTTTAAGTAGGTTAAATGAAAAAATTCAACTTAAACCTTATGACTTTGACGAGGCAATGCAAATATTGAAATATCGTAGCGATCTTGCCTTAAAAGAAGAAGTAATTTCCCAAGAACTATTATCAATGATATGTCAAATTACAGTTGAGCATAAAAATATGAGACATGGTATTGAAATATTAAGAAAAAGCGGATCATATTGCGATAAAGAAGAATTAAATAGCATAACAGCAGATATTATTAGAGAAGCTTCGAATGATGTATATCCAACTTTTAGAAATGATATCATTGATGAATTAAAAGATCAAGAAATTTTTGCATTATATGGTATTGTTAAAGCTTTATACAATAAAGATGAACCTTTTACCTTAGTTGATGACGCGTTTGAAGATTATAAGGCAATATGTGAAAATTATTCAGTAGAACCACATGTTAAAATGAGTTTTAGAAAATATGTCCGTCAACTTACTCAATTAAAAATTGTTAGTTCTAAAACAGTAAGAATTGAGGAAGCGACACGTGGAAGACATCTAGAAATTACTCTTTTAGATATTCCGGCAAGAAAATTAGGTGAGTTATTAGAAGATATCTTGGAAAAAAAATTTAGAAGTTAATTAATTCAGAATTTTAATGTTTTAATTAATATGACTCTTTTTTTATGTAATTCTATATAAAAATCACTTATAATATAGAAAATCCTAAAAATTTCTACTTTCAATAATGTTCTTTATCCGATTTTGAGCTTGAGTACCATTCTAACCATTCTTTACGTCGATTTTTCTTTTGTTGCAAAGAATCATCTTCTGTGATATTTTCACTCCTTACTTTTTGCCAGTATCTATCTAATTCATGTCTAGTAAGTGATAATCCACATGATTGGCATACTACTTGTTTTATGGCCGAATGGTATTTCATAAAGCCTCCACATTCTGGGCAGCGAGCCATTATAATACTATATTATTATTTATTTAGAGTCATAAATCTGCTTATATATTATATAGATAGAATTAATTAGTGTTAAAATATTTTGTGTCTAAAATTTGAAACTATAATTATTTGTGTGAGTTAAATATAGCTTTTTTATTGTGAAAAAAAATGAAATCAGATGTATTTTTTTTTACTGCTCGAACTCATTCTCATGATCAGAGTATGAGTAAATTTAAAGGTCCACTTGCATTGAAAGAAATCGGTATTGAAGAAAAAATTAAAAATGGTGATAAGGTAATTATTAAAACCCATTTTGGGGCATTAGAGAACATTAGATATCTACGTCCAAGTTATATTCGATTTTTATGTGATTTCGTTAAAGAATTGGGGGCTATTCCCTCAGTTGCAGAATCTTGTGGATGGGGTATTCCTGAAAGTGTTTCTGGTACACATACAGAATATAGTGGTAGAGCCACTGAAGAAGAATATCTTAAAGTCGCACTTTTTCATGGTTTTACAGAGGAAACTATGGGTGCTCCAATTCTAATGCTTGATGGAAAAGTTGGAGAGGATATTGAAATTCAAAATATTAATGGTAAGAGATTCAAAGAAGTCTTAGTAGCAGGACGTTTACGAGAGTTTGACTATTTAATATTAGCCACTCATTTTAAGGGCCATACAAGTGGAGGATTTGGTGGATCAATTAAAAATCTTGGAATTGGATGCGTGAGTAAGGGAGGTAAGGTAGAAGCGCATACAGGAAAAACTTTTGAAATTTATTTTGAAAATTGTAATACTGAATGCAGAAATTGCATTAATAT
Source organism: Candidatus Odinarchaeota archaeon (assembly GCA_048885285.1). GTDB lineage: Archaea > Asgardarchaeota > Lokiarchaeia > Sigyniarchaeales > SOKP01 > Loki-b32. The sequence goes on along the minus strand of JBHLQA010000055.1, from coordinate 552 downwards.
ATGCCCAACAAAAGCTTTAGCTAAGAACCATAATAATAAATTAGTTTTTGAAAAAGAAAAATGTAAATTTTGCTACATGTGTGCTTCAGTATGTAAGGATAAGGTAATCAATATTGGTACAGTTACGCGTGATGAGTTTACTGCACAAATGGTTGATAATGCCAAAGGCGTTGTTGATTATTTCGGAAAAGAAAAAATATTTTGCATTAATTATGCAATTGATATTACATATCAATGTGATTGTACAGGTGGTTCGGATGTTCCATTTGTTCCTGATATTGGAGTTTTAGCTTCTCTGGATCCTGTGGCATTAGATCAAGCAACTGTCGATCTAATACATCAATCTTCAATTTCTCCTCATTCGGCTCTTTCTGATATTAAGGACCTTCCGGCTCAAGGTCCTCATGATTGGTTTTCACACACACCTCGTTTTGATCCAGAAAGTGGAGAAATGGATTTTAGTGGTAAAAAATCAAATCATTGGGAATTACAATTAAAGTTAGCTGAAGAAATTGGTCTAGGAACAAGAAATTATAATTTAGTTAAAGTAGA
>JBHLQA010000054.1:9275-12607 GCA_048885285.1 Candidatus Odinarchaeota archaeon | reverse complement strand
TTTTAAGTCTCGACATGCGTTCTTTATTTTACTAGGATTAAGGTTTCCACCAAAAAACATATCTTCATATGCTCCACTTCCTTTTACTGATAAATAAAAGATTTTTCCTTCAATTTCAATGAATTTTTCTGGAATTATTGCATTTCTATTTTCATCTCTAATAGCTGGTATTGATTTATTATTCAAACCATGAAATTCGGCTATAGCAGTTCCTAAATAGGTATTATACCATTCTTTAGGTAATTTAAATTGCTCATTTATATCAATCTCCTCTGGTTCAACCTTAAATAGATTAAAATTAATAGAATTTAATAAACTCTGATGGTAAAGCGAATTATGAGTTATATTTTCAATCAATAGCGTCTCACCTTAACTTTAGGCATTTTTTTACCTAAAAGATTAATTTTTCCTATTATTCGTGCGTTATAATCATCATATATATTTTTTGCAGGACTATTCCATTCAGCTATTTCCGTAACCACTCGTTTACAACCAATTTCCTTAAGAGATGATAATCGAGCGGATACAAGCATTCTCCCTATCCCATGATTTCTAAAAGCAGGATGTACATAAAGACCATATAACCATCCTGTTTCTTCTCCTGGGGTTGCGAAACCTACACCCAATAACACTTCATCATCTATAAATTCTGGTTCAGGATAATCACCTCGAAATAAATCCTCTAGTATTGATTGAACCCAAGGCTCTGTCATTGGTACTGTAGAACTAACCACGATATCATCCTCATAAGATTTAACGACCCATTTAGCAAATTTCTTCCTTTTTTTACCACTATCTTCATTTGCTATCATTTTCATAATAGCATCTAGATAATTTTCCTCAAGTGGCTTTATATAAACTGTATCAAAACTTAAATCTAATTCTTGAATATTATCAATTTCAAAGATATCATATTTCTCAATTGTGTTAAAACCTCTTAATCCTCTTCCTATTTCTGTAAATAAATATTTTACTTTAGTGTATTTTACCATATCTCCTACATGACTTCCATAAAATGTACCAACTTTTCCATTTGAATCAATAAATCCTATTCCTTCTATTATGCCATTTTTATGAGCACTCACAATTCTTTTTTCATGAGATCTTGCTCTAACTAAATATGAAGGTATCATTTCTGAATAAGCCGATTGTATCTCAAAACGCTCAAATTGAGGTAAATTTCTTTCAACGGTTATTTCTCCATATCCTTTCGAAATTATTCTTGGTCTCCAACGAAGGTTTTCATATAAAACATAAAATAAAACCATGCATAATAATATTGGAGCCCAATACACTAAAAAATAGATTCCAAAATTAAAAGGTCTTAGATAACTTGAAGATGTAATAAAAAGATAGGAATTTAATTTAAATGTTGACCAACGCTCTGTATCCCTATCATAACCCGTATCTTTTTCATTATATAACTCTCCAATTAAATAACCCTCCTTTGAAAAGAAATTATCTACCTCATAAATAACATTAAATTCACCGTATACATCATCTCGAAAATATTCTCCCTCACTATGAAGATTCTTTCCACTAAAAGGCATTAGGTTTCCGACCCAAATAAGATGTTCTCCACTTCTTAAATTATATGATGTATCGAGAATATCGTATTGAGATGCCTTAATCCCTCCAGGAATATGAAACCAGACATTCATACTAGTAGTATTAAGGACATCTTGGTCGGTCCCCCATATATAAGCTCCATCAACTAGGGAATATGAAAATATATATGTGTCTAGTCCATTTTGTGAGGAACCATAATCGTTTTCAGAAAATTTCCATGAAACTCGAGCTGTTACATTTGCATAATTATCGTTAAAATCAATACTATAATGACCTTTTGCGCTAAAAGCTTCTTTATACCCTTCATACCATCCTCCGGTTCCCGTTAAGTCCCAATTATAAATATATTCAAATTCAAGATCATGAGATGTAAATTTAATGCCTAAATATTGCACTCCGAATAATTGGACAATAATAGAGGTTATTGAAAATATTATAATTAAAATTGTTCTCTTTCTAATAATTTTAATACAACTCCTCCTTTTATTTGAATAAGCTTAGGAAAATAATTTATTTATGTATTAATTTAAAGTGTTTTAATATTGAATTTTAATAGCATTAAATATTAATCTAGACTTTTAAATGTTCATATTAGATGAAACTGTCTTTATATATCAATTCTACTTAACGAAATTAGAGAATGAAAAATTAGATAATTTAATTTGTGATTTCTGGAATGAGGATAATAAAATTGCTCCCCTTCGAATAATCTCCTTTTACTCTATCTTCAACCCAGATTTCGCCACTATAATTATCTAGAATCTTTTTTACCAGTGTCAATCCAATTCCCATACCCTTAGTACCCTTATCTTTATTAAATCTCTCTACAAATATTATTTCTTTTTTTTGATCTGTTATACCAATTCCATTATCCATAAACTCAAACTTTAAAAAGCCCTTGTTTAATTTATCTTCTCTGGAGATCTTTATAAAAATTTCTATTGTTTGATTTTCATTATATTTAACAGCATTTATTAATATATTCTCAAAAACATCTAATAATAGTTCATTTGCGTGAATATATAGTTTTTTATCGAAAGAATCAATTAAAATATTAACTTTTTTAGTATAGACGCTATTATGAATATATTGTATAGCATCCTTTAGTACTTCGAATGCATTTATTGATTTTAAAGAAATCTTGGAATCCGCTAATTCAGATAGATTTTTAACGTTAGATATTAATCTTTTTCCTCTCGTAAATTGATCTCTAATAACATTATAAAAGACCTTAATATTTTCTTTTTCAGACGATTCACTCAGATGTTTCTCACTAAGATCAATGGAGATACTTATATTAGAAAGAAGATTATTTATATCATGGTAAAAAAGATCTTTATATAATTCAGCTCGATTATAAGCTTCTCGAAATTTTTTTTCAGATTCTTTTAATTTCTTTTCTGTTTCTTTTCTCTTAGTAATATCTCGAGTAAAGCCGTAAAAACCAATTTTTTCTCCATCATTGTTATACCTTAAGTAAAAATATCCTTCGAAAATACGTTTTTCTCCGTCTCCTCTTATTATATTACTCTCAAAAGAACCTTTTTGAAGATTTTTTTTGTAGACTTCATTAAATTCTTTAAATACTTTCTTTTGTGAACTTTTAGGTATCCAAAAAGTATAATTTTTCCCTATCTGGTTGTCAAGTTGAGAAGTTTATCATGAAGTATAACCGAAATAGAAAGGTTGATGAACTAAATTCTTTTAGCTATAATCAAACAGAGCTGGGGAATAGTCTAACGGTAGGACAGCGGACTCTGGAT
>JBHLQA010000054.1:0-9265 GCA_048885285.1 Candidatus Odinarchaeota archaeon | reverse complement strand
ATTATTTCCTCTTTAGAAATGTTTAGGTATTTACAAATATAATTGTTAACGTAAGTAACATTTCCATATAGATCTATTTCAAAGTAACCATCATAAATATTCTCAATAATTTCTCTATATCTTTCATCGGATTCCTTTAATTTCTGTTCCTTCTTTAATTCATTTGATATATTTCTAATTGTACTTATAATTCTAGTTTGATTATCATACTCTACCTTACGCCCCTTCGCTAAAGTGGGTAAATAAAAACCTTCTTTATGTCGAATTCTAATTACTATTGAGATTATTTCTCCTGTCTTTATTCCTTTGTTAATAGCTTTAATTACTTCTGGTCTATCATCAGGATGAATAAATTCTAGTGAATTTTTTCCTATTATTTCATCAGGTTGATATCCAGCTAAATCTAAAATTTGAGGATTTATATAATCAATAACAAAATCTAATTTTAATTCTACTACTACATCTAAAATGTTATTAAGAAGATTAAAATAATTTATTTCAGATTTCTTTAACTCATTTTTCAATGGATTCATAACTTATACTCTTTTGTGTGTATCATCTAAAAGATTTATATAAGAAATCATGAGTTTTTTGGTAAATACTAATCAAATTTTAAAAATTTCGCTTTTATAATATAATTTCAGCGGGTAATAATATTAAGAAAGAAATATATGAATATAATTTATCCTAATAGAAATTATTTATGTTTCAATAAGTAGTACAAATAATAAAAAATGATTTAATTTAAAATTCAAGATTGTTTTATTACACTTTTAAAATTATTTTCATTTAAATAAATATATTCAGTCTTATTTGCTTGTTTTTTAATCAATAGATTAAATTTATCAATTTCATTTAGATATTTGGTTATTGTATTGTAATGCATCTTTAATAACTTAGCAATTTGATTTTTAGTATATCCTTTATTATTTTTATCTAAAAAGGTAAGGATTGTTATGCATTTTTCTTTTGAGATGATATTAAAAAGCTTGTCATTTTCCGTATCCAAAGAAGAGTTGAAATAGGATATTTTGTTATTCAACTTTAACTTTCTTATTAAATTGAATTTCGACAATATTGATAAATGCCACTTTATAACAAATGGACTTAACTTTAATACATTCGACAATTTATTCATATAGATTCCAGGATATTCTTTTATCATATCATAAATGGTTTTTCTATTTGTATTTAAAAGAACTGTCTTTCTAGTAAATTTTGATCCTGTAACAATTAAATTCTTAGTTAAGAGTGAATCAATAATTTTTATAATACCATTATAATTTAGGTTACCGTTCGTTTTAGATCTTGATTTGATATATGAAATCACGCTATCTTCGGTAAAAACCCTATTTTGATTTAAATATTCTTGAATTAATTCAAATATCTTCATTTCCTCTATCGTTACTCGTATACCTTCAATTTCTAACGAGTTTATATCTTCAAAGTTCTTATTTATTGAAATATTTTTAAAGAATGCCAGAAGTTGAAATGATAAATATATTGCTTTAAAACAAAAAAAAAAACAAAAAATTTCTTGATTTCTTAATAGTCGTTCAAAAAAATTATTAAAATCTCTTATTTGAGGATCTTCAAATGAATTTACAAAGATTTCTTCATTTATTGTGCCTAAAAAATGGAAATCATCTAAAGCAAAATCTTGTATATTATAATTTTCATCCTTCTTTTCAAAGTTTTTTATTTGATTAGAATAAACAGCGAATACCAAGGATAAAAAATATAAATTTAATAAAAATAAAAATTCAAGTTTAATTCTTAGTTTTTTTTTCATATTTTTAAAGGTTATTATTATATTTAATCAAATTGGATTCTTTAAATTATACTATTATTATTAATAATTAATCTAATAAATCTTCTATTTGTTTATAAACAATTTAATAAAAGATTATCAAAATTAATTCTCATTATTGATTGATTATAATTTTCAATATATAAATCCATCAATCAGAAAAGTGAATATTTGTTCTACTATATAAGTTGAGTTATTTTCTTTATAAACTTCAAATCTATATTGCTTTTTCAAGTATTGTGCTTAATAACTTCACTTTTTGTATTGATCGATTTAAATAAACTATGATATTGATAAGGATTATAGATATGTTAAATAAGATATTAGAGCTTATATTATAAGGTTAAAATTAATTTGACAAAACAAATAAATATTAAAGAACAGATTAAAAAAAATGAAATTCTTGGTTCCGCAACCATTTTTGAAAAGATTAAAAAGAAAACTCCCTGGATTTTTGGTCAGAAAATTAGGAAACCAAAAATTATCTTTCCTAAATTCAAGCGTCCGAGATTGATTTTACCCTTACCCTCAGCATCAGTTATTATTATTGGCATTTTTATAATCTTATTCATTCTTCAAACTGGAGTAATATATTTGATAGTTACAAAGCCTCCTTCGATGGTTTCAGATAATAATAATAATCCCGTTTTTATATGGGATGGAGAAATTCATGAAGCATTTATCATTGAAAGTATAGTTGCTTCAATTCTGATGCTAATATTCTCAACTGGATTTATATTTTTATATCACGCATCAAAATATGTTTATAATAAAAAATTTGCTGATTGGATTTTGGTGATTGCAATTTTATTAATAATATTAACTTTTGGGGTACTTCAATTTATGCTTTATATAAAAGCTCCATTATTATTTAAAAATAAGTAAGTATATCGTAATAATTATAATTTTTTATCTCTAATAATTCAATCCTTTTAACATTTGAACCGTGGTAAACATATTTTTACCACTTTTTCTAAGAAAATCCATTGCTTCTTCAATTCCTTCTACAGTTAAATTAAACATTGGAATAATACTTGAGATAATTTTTCGTGTCCAAGCTGCCCATTGAGGCTTTATTAGCTCAGGATTTAACCAGACTACATTATTTTTGAAATGATTTGCCAGTTCTCTAATATAATAAATACCAGGTAATTCATTTCTATGATAATAGTAAATAGAACCATATTTTTCCGTAAGTTCCCAACTCGCCATTGCAGCATCCCCAACAACAACCACTTTGTATTTATTATCATATTTTCTTAAAAAGTCATTAAAATCTATAGCTTCTTCTGGATTCCTTCGAGCATTGAGATAAAGAGTTTCATAAATACAATTATGGAAGTAATAATATTTGAATTCTCGCCAATGAGACATATTATTAGCTGCTGAGAAAAGAAGATTAACCAAATAAGCATAAGGAGTCATACTACCTCCAACATCCATTAAAAGAATCATTCTTACATTATTCTTTCTCTTTTTATCGAAAACTAATTCGATATCTCCATAGTTCTTAGCTGTTTTATCAATTGTTTTATCTAAATCTAATTCATCTTTTTTCCCGATTTCTTCTAATTTTTTGAGTCGTTTTAGAGCTACTTTAATTTGCCTAGTATCTAACACAATATCTTTTCTATAATCTTTAAAAATCCTTTTTTGCGCTATTTGCATTGCCATTCGCATCCCTCCTGAACCTCCAACCCTCATACCCATTGGATTTCGACCTCCATGGCCAAAGGGCGATGTTCCTTGCGTTCCAATCCAGCGAGAACCCTTATTATGTTCTTCTTTTTGCATCTGCATTAGTTCTTCAAATTGTTTTTGCATTTCTTCAAGATCAAGAAATTTACTCATCATTTCTTGTAAATTTCCATCTATTTTTGATAAATCAAACTTCTTTTCTAGCCATTTCCAGATTTCGTCTTTTATTTCCTCGGGAACATTAAAGAGGACATCATTTTCAGAGATTGAGCTAAATTTTTCTAAAAGTTCTTCAAGAAATTTTTCTAAATCTTCGATGTTTATATATTCTTGATATTCTTTTAAAACTAATTTTAAGCCTTCTATAAGTTCTGGAAGTGTAATATCTTTATTGAGCCAATCCCATATTTCTTGTTTGATATCATCTGGGAATTTAAGCATCGCTTCTGTGAAAAAATTTGCAAATGCAATATCATATATATCAAAATGATGTTCATTTTTACATAAAATTGAACGTGAAATATAATAAAACTCAACCATATTATGAATAAGACCTTGATTGAGAGCCTCCATTAATGTCATATATTCCGTAATGCTTACGGGTAATCTTTCTTTAAGATAATAAAAATATTCGATGAACATAATATAATATTTGAATTTTATTTCCTATTATTTAATATAATAAAAGATCCAATATAGATTTTTTTAGTATTGATTTTTAATAGTCATTATAGAATTTTTGTGAGAAATTTAAATTTTTAGAGAGTTGTAAAAAGAACATACCCCCAATTAACAATTCCTCCTATTAATAGAGCTACAGCAATTTCCATTATTGAAATATTTAGTGCATATTTCCAATTTGTTTGTTTAGCAATGACTATAACTGTAGCAAAACAAGGAATATAGAGCATAGTAACTAAACTAAATACAATCATCTGAATAGGTGTCAAAAGTTCTAACACTGTTAATCCCAAATTTTGAGCAAAGACAGCAAGAAGTACTAATGTCAACTCTTTACGTAAGATTCCATAAATCAAGAATACACCAACAGTAACAGGTAAACCCAACCATACTACAGAAATAGGTGATAAAACAAGATTTACTGGTTCTAAAGCATTGAAAATCAAAAGGATTTCTAAAATAATTCCTAAAATAACTATTATTGGTAGAGCTTTATATACAAATTCTTTCGTCCTTAACCATGTCTGTTTAGCAATAACACTATAATTTGGGACACGATATTCATGCATTTCCATAATCAATTCTGTACAAGTTCCAGGCATTATCTTATTTAAAATTCTACCTACAAGCAATATTACTGAAAAATTAATTATGAATAGAAAAATTAACCATTCAAATCCTATATATCGCCCTACTAAACCCATAACTACTGTTATAGTTGCTCCACATGGAACTAAAGATGTTAAAACAATTGATATTTTTTTTTCTCGTTCAGTTTCCATAATTCTACATCCAGCACATGCGGGTACATTACATCCAAAGCCTAATATCATAGGAATAATTGTTTTTCCATGAACACCGAGAAAGTGCATAACCCTATCCATTAAAAATGCTGCCCTTGGTAGATAACCAGAGTCTTGTAAGATTTCAATTATAAAAAAAAAGGGAATAACATATACTAAAACGCCACCAACTGCGCCGATTAAACCCCCCATCCCACCATCCCAAAATATTTTTATTATCAGAGTGTTTTCACCAAACAGGGAGTAAATCACCTCACTCCACATACCATATACATTATCTAACAAACCACCAAAAAATTCACCTATTTTGAATGTGAACATAAAAGTTCCGAAAAGTACAAGAATCAAAATGATATATCCCCACAAAGAATGAGTAGTGAGATGATCAATTCTGTCAGCAATTGAAATTTTCTTAGCTTGTTTACCAGATTTCACAACTAGAACTTGATTAATTATTTTATGGATATTGTTATAGATTTCCGATGAGATCACAGTATTAATATCCTCCCCATGAATATCTTCAAGTTCTTTTCTAAAGTTCTCAACAATTTGCATTATTTGAGGGGAAGGTTTATTATCTACTATAAATGTTTTGATTTCTTCATCATTTTCTAAAAGTTTTATTGCTAAAAACCTTAGAGGATAATTTGAAATATTATCAAGTTTTCCATAATTCTCTAGTACTCTTATAATCTCTTTAACTTTTAACTCTATTTCCTTTCCAAAAGAAAGAATATCGGATAAATTAGGAAATTTAAATTCTTTTTTTAATGATGACCATGATTTTACTCTTTTATGAATATGTTCTGTTCGATGATAATCATGAGAATGATGATTAAATTTCTTGGATCTGTCTCTATCATGATGTGAATGTGGATGTTTATATATAACCATTTCAATTGCTTCTTCAAGTAGTTGATGAACACCAATTCCATGAATTGCAACTACAGGTAGAACCGGCAATTTAAATATACTTTCTAGTTTTTCAAAATCAATATCCATATTTCTCTTATGCAAAATATCCATTTGATTAATGGCAAGAATAATGGGGACATTTAACTCTAAAAGTTGAAATGTGAAAAATAAATTACGTTCCAAATTTGTAGCATCAATTACATTTATTATTAAATCAACCTCTTCAGATACAATATACTCTCTACTTACTATCTCTTCAATACTATATGTCGATAATGAATAGATTCCAGGAAGATCTACAATATTGAAATGATAACCAAGAAAATCTAAATAACCCTCCATTTTCTCTACTGTTTTTCCAGGCCAATTTCCTATCGTCTGTGAAAGACCTGTTAACTGGTTAAATATAACTGATTTTCCTACATTTGGATTACCAGCTAATGCAATATTAATTGAATATCTATGTATTTCTCGACTAAATCGCTTTTTTTTTGGTAAATGACAACTCATAATATTCTATTATTATTTTATATTTTGAATTGGAATTCCTTTGTGATATATTAATAAAAAGTATACTAGTTCTTTATAACACACAACTTGGGTCGCATTTTACTATGATTTTTGCTGCTAAACCCCTTCCAATCACTAAGGACGTTCCTTTTATAATAATTTGTAAAGGTCCTCTCATAGGAGCAGATTGTTTCTTTTTAATTTTTACTCCTGGAACAATTCCTAAATTTGCAAGACGTCTTTTTGCGTTATACCCTGCTCTCACACTTACTACGATGACTTCTTCTTCTTTTTTACATTCTGTTAAACATTTAATCAACGGAGCAGTAAAAACGCTATCCTTGTCTTTTTCTTCAGATTGAAAATTATTAATTTACTTTCACCAAAATCAATGTTCTTCCATAATAATTGAATTTTTTTTTTAATTTAAATTTAGGCATATCAAATTATAAATAAATAATATATAAAAATTAAAAATTATTTTATCTTTAAATTAATATATCACACATAAATATATATATTTAATATTTATGAAGATATTTTACTAAATCAATATAATACTTAACGACTTTTAAACATTTCTAACAACTTTTATATGCTTTAAAAATTTTTAAATGGACTTAATTTTTTTAGTTTAAAACCATTGAGTTGCATCTGCTTCTAATACTAAATCATTTAATGTCGCAGCTCCAACTATTTTCACTCCAGGTATTAAATCTACTTTTTCCCATCCTAACATTCTTTTTGAAGCCTCACAGACTAATATTTCTATTCCTTGCTCCAAAGTTTTATCAATCATTTCCTTTACACTTGGAAAAGCACCAAGTTTTATTTTTTCAGCCTCTCCAGGTTTTAGTATTTTTAAGGCTGTACCTAAATAATAAACAGTGGCTTCAATATCCATTGCTTTAGCCGTTTGAGCTAAGACTAATGGTGAATATTGCCGCTCTGGCTCATGACTAGTTTGAACATATAAAATATGTTTTTTTTCTTGATTAATAAATTATCACCTTATGATTTTTTGTTTTTATAATTTTAATACTATATTTTTTTTTGAATATAAGCTATGAAAAAAGAGATTTTCAATTTATTAAATCTCTCTTCTATCTTTTAAAAGAAAAAGTTATGCCTATTGATATAAATATCAATAATCTGATGATAATAATTATGAAATATTAATTAATTAATTTTTTTCCGAATAATTATTCATAATATTTAAATACGTAAGTAGATATATATATAATGAGATTATATAATGAATAATCATTCATAAAACTATTTGAGGTTAAAAAAAAATGCCCGGTGGAGATAGAACAGGACCTAGAGGATTAGGTCCAATGACAGGTAGAGCTTTAGGATATTGTGCTGGCTATGAATCACCAGGATATACAAGAGGTCCTGGTATGGGATATGGTAGAGGTTGGGGAAGAGGCAGAGTTTTTGGATATGGTAGAGGCGGGGGTTATGGCAGAGGTTGGAGTCTAGGTTATGGTTATAGAGCTCCAGTATATCCTCCTTATTCTGTAGCACCATTACCAGTTTCAACACCAGAAAATCAATTAACCATACTTAAACAAGAGAAGGATTATCTAGAAAATGAAATGAACGGAATTAAAAATGCTCTTGACAATATCTCTAAAAAAATTACAGAATTAGAAAATAAAGAATAAATTACCTTTTTTTTTTAAATTATTACAATAAAGGTTACAAAATGTCAGAAATCTATGAAAGTTATGAGGATTATTTAAAAGCAATTTATCTAATTGCTAAAAATAATAAAGGAGGTTGGACTTGTAATTCTGAAATTTCTAAATTTTTAAAAGTTAAACCATCTTCAGTTACTAACATGCTATATAATCTAGAAAGGAATGGTTTTATAAATTGGAAGCCTAGAAAAGCTCTAAGATTAACTAAAAAGGGAAAAGAAATTGCTCAGAACACTCTTAAAAATTATAATTGCCTATCGAGATTTTTTAGAAATGTTCTCAAATTAAAAAATAATTCAATTGTAGAAAAATTATCTTGTGAAATTGAACATCATCTTAATCCTGAAGTAACTAATGCTTTAGAAGATTTAATTCTTAAATATTAAATATGAAAATAATTTAATTTATTAAACAGAATTAAAAATCTAATTTATTTCTAATTTCCAAAATATTTGGTCATTATATAGAATATCTTTTATCTTTTTCAGAGATTTTAGTTGTTTTAAATATATAATTATTTCATCTTCAGTAAATTTAGCAGAACTAAATGTTTCAATAATTTGATCTTGTCTCATTGGATGTCTTTCAAGTATTGATAATAATTCTTTTTCCAGGTCCGATGAGTATATACTAAATTTTCCTTCCTCAGGAAAATTTATATTTTTATAATCAACAAAGATCTTATTCAAAAGTGAAAGTGTCTCTTTATCAGGGATTTTTACCCATTTTTCTGCGGGTGGTCTTATAGGAACATTAATATCAATTCTATTGGGATTTATTAAGTCAATCTTTTCTTTAATTTTTAAAAGTTCTTCTTTTGAATCATTTACTCCTCTTACTAGCATAACTTCAATCCAAAACTTACTACTAAAGATATTCCTAAAATTTATGAATCCCTCTAGCATATCTTCAAAGTTAATAGAGGGATGAGGACGATTGATCCTAATAAATGATTGTTTATTTCCCGCATCTAGGCTTGGTAAAACTAAATCTGAAAGCATTAAAGCATCTTGAACTTCTTTAATATTAAGTAAACTTCCATTTGTTATGACTGCAATTGGTTTTTTAGAGAATTCTCTTGCTTTTTTTAATAAATCTTTTAGATCCTCATATAAGGTGGGTTCACCACTCCCTACAAATGT
>JBHLQA010000053.1:0-12668 GCA_048885285.1 Candidatus Odinarchaeota archaeon | reverse complement strand
TTTTCAAGGCGGGAGTGATATTCTGGATTTTTATTTTTTATCCATCTCATTGCATACTTCATTGTCCATATTAATCTTTTTTCTTCCTGATTAAGCCCAAGTTCAGTTGCTAATTCATCATGAACTATAATCTGTGCTTTTCTTATCCAAGATTCCAATAAATCAAGGATTTTTTCAGGCATATATTTTGATAGGTCTTTAAGATTATTTCCCACAGATTTCCTTACATAAAGAGATGGATCATTTCTTAATATTGTAAGAATATCTAAGATTTTATCATTTTTGGTAGGATCTCTGAGCCATTTTATAGAGTTATGGGGTCTAAGGCTTTCTGAAACTAGTCTTCTGAGATTTTCATTACTGTTTTTAGCCCATTTATTTAAAAAAATTAGTGTAATATCAATATTTTTTTTTAGACCTGCTATTATTGAATCAGCAATTGTCTCTCTAACGATCCAGTTTCTATGACAAGCATATTTTTTTATTAATGAAAGCATTTTCTCAAAATCATTAGGAAATGATGATATGAATTCAGCAATAATATGTAAAGCAAAAAGCTGAATTATTTGGCTTTCTACATTTTCTCCGTAATTAAATAGAGCTTCTATAAATTCATAAATGAATATTCTATTAATTTTTTCTTTATTGAAAAGATGTTGAAAAACACCTTTAGCAACGTGATTCGAAATATATTTAATTCCTTTACCAATACGTTCTTTATCTGGTATCAAATAATATTCTTTGTTAAGAAATTTATTGAAGCTTTCAAATAATCGCGCATTTAATTCCCATTCTTTTATGCTATAACAGAATTCAAGCGTCCTTTTTTGTATTAACTTAGCCGAACTTATTGACATTTTTAATTTTCTCTATTTTTCATGAAATTTATCACATCCTCATATGATGTATCAGGCATTGGACCAATAGATTCAACTTTTAATGCGCCTACTGCATTGGCAAACAAAGCCGCTTTTTCCAAATCCCAACCTGCCAAAAAACCTACAATAAATGCACCCCCAAATGCATCTCCTGCCCCTGTAGGATCTTTTTCAATAACCTTAAAACTTTCAACTTTTAATCCTTCTTGGTTATCTTTGGTGAAAATAATACATCCCGCTTTTCCTTGCTTTAAAATTATAATTTTAGGTCCCATTGTAAGTAGTTTACGACAAGCAACTTTAGAATCATTAATTCCTGCAAGCAATTCAGCTTCTTTTCCACTTGGAAGTAAAATAGTTGTAGTTTCCAAAATAGGTTTACTGATTTTTAGTATCTCTTCTAAACTAAGCATTTCCAATCTTAAATTTGGATCAAATGAGATTATTATGTCTGGATTTATTGATTTTGCTAAATTTACAGCTTTATAGCACGCTTCACAAGATGTTTTACTTATATAAAGAGCACTTCCTGTAATATGAAGATTTTTTGCATTCTTTATAAAATCTGCATTAATATCTTTAGGGGATATTTTTCCAGCTGCTCCCTTTGCAAAGATGAATTTACGAGAACCATCTGAATTATATTGATTGAATGCAATTCCAGTAGTTAAACCTTTTATTACTCTAATTTGGGATATATCTACATTATCCTTTTGTAATTTTTCAATAATACATTTTCCGAATTCATCATCTCCTATTACTCCAATAAATCCCGCTTTTAATGAAAAAGTTGATCCCATTCGAGCTGCTGAATTAACATAATTTGCTGGTGCTCCACTTGGAAAAGGTCCTCTATATATTGCTCCAATTTTTCTATGTGGAATATTTTTTTTTTTACGAATAATATCAACTAATAACTCTCCTAAAGATATAATATCAGGAAACATTTTTGAAACTAAATCTAGTTATCTTATAATTAAAAAGTTCTAATTAAATGTATAAAAAAGATTTTCTTAGTATTCAAAATTATCTGATTGTTAAAATAATCTAAATAAAGATTTATTTTATAAACTTCTCTTTGAATGACTCAATAGTATTTGAAATCTCATTTATATGAAGTTTCAGTTCCTTGGGATGCATTTCCTTTAATTTATCTATGTTTGCAATAATTTCTTTCATCTCATCAATCCATAAATTCATCAAGATTTCTTTTTCTTTACCTTTACAAGCTAATTTTATTTCATCATTAATCCATTCCTTAGCACTCTCATAAATTTGATTTTTAAGTACATCAACAGTAATTTTGACTAAATCTTGCTGTCTTTTGAGGTTTTCAATAACAGGTTTTATCTCTTTCTTAAATTCTATATTTTTTTTATCAAAGCTTTTAATCATATCTGAAAGCCCTTCTTCCTTCGCTTTAATATCTTTTTTTATAGTTTTAACGCTAGTAGAAAATTCTCGCTTATTTTCTTTAATAACAGCATTTATAGATTTTAAATCAGTTTTGAGACTACTAATATAGACATTTAATTGTTGGTCAATATTTTTAATTTTTTTTTCAATTTCAGAATTTAATAATTTATGGATTCCCTCAATTTTCAGTTCTAGACTTGCAAACTTTTCATTTAATTCTTTTCCAATCGTATTTGCTAGAGTTTCAATTTTTGTATCTATTTTTTCTTCTAGATCATCTATATTTTGAGCTAATAATGCATAATCGTCCTTTACTTTTTGTTCAGTTTTTTTAAATATATCATTAAATTTTTGATCAAATTTATCAAATTGATCCTTTAATTTTTGAAAATCTTTTAGAGTGACTTCTTCGGGCATTTTATATACCTTTATTATGATAATGGTTTTTTATATTTTATTTGTTTTAACCTCTAGACACATAGCTATTATTGGTTTATTATAGATTGTTCTTCGTTAAATTTGGAGATTACTTTCATTAATTCAAATTCTTCTGAATTCAATTTTATCATTAAATCAGCATTCTTTTCAAATTCTTTCTTAGCACTTATTAATATCTTCTTTAAATCATCAATTAGTCCAATCAATGACGTGGTTTTTGATTTTTTTAGATGTTTTATTGTATCCTCTAATTCGGATAAACTTATTAAAAAACGATCTGTTACTTCTAATCTCTGTAATTCATTTTGATCTAATTCTTTTCTAAGGAATTCATAATATTTTATTTCTTTATCTTCTTTCTCCTCTTTCTCAACAACTTTCTCTTCTTCCACTAATTTTGGTTTGGGTTCAATATTTTCAAGAACTGAATCAATCTCAGTTATTTTAATAAGTTTATTTTTTAATTTCTCCTCATCCTTGCTAATAAGATTGTGAAATGCATTAGAGGGATTATCAAGAATTAAATCTGGATTTAAAATTTCCTCTTTTTTTAAATATGTTGATAGTAACAATTCAAAACAATCAGCAACATTTTCGCCTGTTTTAGCAGACGTTAGCATTAGATGATCATTTTGAGCAAAGAACTCTTGAAGTGCCATCTTTACAGAATTATCTTTTTCAAGTATATCTATTTTATTTCCAACATAAAGCAATAAGAAATCTTCAGAATTTTGATTTAAACTTTTTAAAAATACTTCCTTTAAATTATTTAACGTCTCTTTTGGTCTAGTTAAATCAAAAACTAAAATTGCGATGTCAGTATTAGAATATAATGAAGGATTAAATGGATTGAAAGATCTCTGACCACCTAAATCCCAAATTGAAAGCTGAATTTTAAGAGTTTTATCATTTTCTTTTAATAAATATACTTTTTTATTAGTTACATTTCCAATTGTTGGTAAATATTGTTCAGGAACTTCATTACCCAAAAAAGATTCTATTAATGAAGTTTTACCTACTTTACCTTCACCACATACAAGTAGTTTA
The DNA here is from genome assembly GCA_048885285.1 of Candidatus Odinarchaeota archaeon. Classification (GTDB taxonomy): domain Archaea; phylum Asgardarchaeota; class Lokiarchaeia; order Sigyniarchaeales; family SOKP01; genus Loki-b32. Next base: position 8,889 of record JBHLQA010000053.1, on the reverse strand, counting down.
ATATTAAATTTTATCTCCTCGTCTAGAGATGCTTTTTTTTTTTTTTTTAATTTAGATAATTATTATAATAGATTAAATTTTGAAGTCTTATTTTATAAAATCAAAAAGAAACTAATATTTAAAGTTATTTTTCTAATATTTATTAATACTGTTTTTAATAGATCCCATAATCTTTTGGATTTATTAATCTCACTTTTTTAAATTCAATTAACCATATTAGATAATTTAATATTATCAATAATAATTAAGTATTGAAAGATTACTTCTCATTAAGAGAAAAAATTGTTGATTTTTTTTTTTTCAAAAAAAAATATTATATATGATATTAATTTGAAATTGATAATTTTATATTATTTTCTTATTTTTCTTTATCATTATTACAAGCAAGAAATATATTTAATAAGAATTAAAATAGTATAGGAAAATGGTATTAAAGACAAATATAACTGAATTATTTGGAATTAAGCATCCAATTATTGCAGCACCTATGGGGCCTTTCTATACAAAAGAATTAACAGTAGCAGTTTCAGAGGCTGGTGGTTTGGGAGTTCTAAGTCATACAAATCTATTTGGGAAAAACAGTTTAGAAGAGATGAAGAAAGATATGGAATATGTAGTAGAACATACAGATAGGCCTTTCGGATTTAATATAAGAACATCAAGATTACAACTTGATGCACCAAGACTTTGTCGAGGGATTTCAAAGTTTATTATGAATAATCCAAAAATAAAAGAACAATGTGTTTATGCGTTAACTAGTGCTGGATCCTCCAAAACATTACCAAAAACTAATACTTATATAAAGTTAAAGGAAAGTGGATCTAGTATTAAGCACTTCCATGTAGCTCCCGCTTTATGGCTTGCTGATAAATGTATAGAATCCGGAGTTGATGGAATAGTTGTCACTGGTTGGGAAGGAGGAGGACATCAAAGTTATGAAAAAATAAGTACATTAGTTTTATTGCAGCAAGTTACACGAAAACATTCAGACATTCCTATAATAGCATGTGGTGGTTTTGCTACTGGAGAAGGATTAGCTTCGGCGCTAGCTATGGGTGCTGGTGCTATTGCTATGGGGTCAAGGTTTATAGCTTCAAATGAAAGTGAATTTCATGATAAATATAAAAATATTACACCTCTAGCAAAAGCAGATGATACTATATGGGTAACTGGAGTTCTTGGTCCAATTCGGCTCTGGAAAAATGATTATTCTTTGCATCATGGTATTGTATCTAGTAAAGAAGAAAAAATGTCATTAGAAGCACAAATTACCCCTGAAATGGCAATGCAAGATCAAAAACATTATGAAATGACCTATGAAGGAAATATAACAGATGGAGCTGTTCTTTTGGGTCAAAGTATTGGTCTAATTGATACAGTTAATAATGTTCAAAATATTATTGATGATATTGTAAATGATGCTGAAAAAAGATTAAGGAAAGCAAGTAGTTGTATTGTATAATTTTATGCAATACTTATATTATTTTTTTACCTTATTTTATTATATTTTAAACAAACCTTCCGATCTAAAAATGAATACAACGAAAAGGTCACTATTAATTTTAAATTAATTAGTAAGCATGATGATAGAATTTACAATTATTATAAAATAATATTACATGGAGATTTAAAGGGAGATACTTTTGATAACGGTTATCCTGAGGACTTATGCTATGAATCATATTAGAATATTATCCTAAACGATGACTATGAAGATTTATACTTAAATGCACAAGAATAAATCTTTTCCAATATAAAATTTAAACCATAATCAAAATTTGTGAGAAAATTGAAATATTTAGAGACAAAAGTACTTTTAGAAGGATTAAAGTTTCCAGAAGGGCCTCGTTGGCATGATGACAGGCTTTGGTTTTCTGATATGAGATCACGTAGAGTAACGACTGTTGATTTAAATGGTAAACCAGAAATAATAACAGAAATACCGAATCGACCTTCTGGTTTAGGATGGCTTCCAGATGGACGGTTAATTATAGTCTCAATGGAAAATCGTTGTTTATTTCGTCTTGATCCTGATGGCCTTACTGTTTTAGCTGATTTAAGTAAACTTATATCATTTCCAATAAATGATATGGTTGTAGATAAAAAAGGGAGAGCTTATGTAGGAAATTTTGGTTTTGATTATATTAATAATAAACCATTTGAATCTGCTGAAGTGATTCTTGTATCTCCCCAAGGAGATGCCAGGATTGTTGCAGATAATATGGAATTTCCGAATGGAATGATTATTACACCAGATGATAAAACTCTTATTGTAGCAGAAACTTATGCATATCGATTAACTGCCTTTGATATAATGGATGATGGTTCTTTAACGAAACGAAGAGTTTGGGCCGATCTCAAATCATTGCCACCAGACGGTATATGTTTAGATGTGGATGGGGCAATTTGGGTAGCTACTCCTAATTATAGTAGCGCTGTACGTGTTCTAGAAGGTGGTAAAATAACTCATAAAGTTAAAGTCAATACAGATGCTTTTGCTTGTATGTTAGGTGGTCCAGATAGAGATATCCTCTTCATTTGTACTTCAACTAAAGAAAGAACAAATGGAAAGATAGAATATGTTAAAGTTGATGCGCCTGGAGCGGGTCTTCCATAATATTTAAAGTGTTTAGAATATTTTTATAAGAATTAAAAATTGAATGTAAGAAAATGTCTAGTAATAGGAAAGAAATTGGTCCCCAAGATTATATAGAGCATTTCAAAAGAAATACAGGATTAATGGTCTCAATGAGTAAAAATGGAAAACCAAATGTTATGGCTCTAGATTGGAAAACTATTGAAGAATTTCAAGGAAATATTGTTATTAGGGCGCAAGTAGCATATACACGATATACATATGAATGTCTCACTGAGGGTGTGAATGAATTTTCTGTAAATATTCCCTCAGATAAAATTTATGATGCTATAAATATTGCTGGATTCTATTCTGGAAGAAGTATTGATAAATTCAAAAAAGCAGGTATTCAAACTATTCCAGGTATAAATATAAAAGTACCTACAATTAAAGATAGTTTATTAAGCTATGAATGCCAGATTATTCATTCTAGTAAATCAAATATGAGTAGCCATCATTATTTTTATGGAAAAATTATGACGGCATTTGCTTCCAATGAATTAATTAAGTGATCTATTATTTTTTTCTTCACAAAAACAGTCTATAGAGTTTAAGATCTCTTCTCCACATGAACATTTTTTTGGATGTCCATATCTTTCGCAAATTTTATTTATTATTTCACATGAAAAAAGTAAATTAAATTTTTCACATTCAATATGAGCTTTCTCTACTTCTATTTCAAGTTCATTAACTAATAGCAATTCAAGAAGATGTGAATGACGTTTTAACTCAATGGTGAGGTCTTTCCCTTTCTCCGATAAAAATACAGATTTATATCGGTTATATACTACATATCCTTTTTTTTCTAATCGCTTTATGCAACTACCAACAGTTGAATGAGGAGTCTTAAGGTTCTTTGCTAATTGTCCCACTTTTAGAGGTCCATATTTATATATTTTTTTTAATACTTGATAATCAATATCTAACATGCGATAATCCTTTTAAATTTTAATGGTGATGCCCTCCTAAAGACAAGATCACGGCCATCAATATTATTCCTATTAAAATTGTTGCTAATTGACGAATAATATATTTAAAATCTGAATGTTGATGGAGATCTGGAGTCAAATCGGAAAGGGCTATATATATGAAACTTGCAGCAGAAATTGCTAATAAAAATGGAATAATAAATTCAAGAGAATCTAATATAAAGAATGAAATTATTGCTGCTGGAATAGTGGTAGAACTTGAAATAATATTATAAATAAAAGCTCTTTTCTTTGAATATCCTGAATGTAAAAGTATACCAAAATCTGCAGTTTCTTGAGATAATTCATGAATTATAATTGTAAGTCCCGCAACAACTCCAAGATTCAGTCCAGCTAAAAATGTTGCAGCTATTACAATTCCATCTGTAAGATTATGTAAAGAATCGCCCACAAGGATAATTAGTCCAGAAGCATGGGAGTGCACTTCACATGTTTTATCACGACAATTCCTCCATATGACCATCTTTTCCATTAAAAAGAAAAAAAGGATTCCTCCTAATATAAAAGGCATAATTAAATGAGGTTCTCCAGTTTCTTCAATAGCTTCTGGAATTAAACCTAAAAAGGCGACTGCTAATAATACCCCAATTGCAAAAGCAATAAGGATAGGGATTAGTGTCTTTTGATAATTAACTCCCAAAAATACAAAGATTCCAGCAATAGTTATGGCACCAACGCTTCCTAATATACTAAATAAAATAATCCATATCAACATATTGAATTAATTCCCTTTTTTCACTATAGTACGGATTTTAACATAAATATTAATAGCATAGTAATTATTCCCGTAAAAATTAAAATCAACTGCCTTAGACTATGCTTTAATCCTAATTTTTGATGAAGCTCTGGTGTTAAATCTGATAAAGCTATATAAATAAAACTTGCTGCTGAGATTATAAGAACATAAGGAATCGCCAAAGAAATTATATCTAATATGAAATATCCTATTATCCCTGCGGGTATAGTACTTAATCCTGAAAGAGTATTATATAAGAAAGCTTTCTTTTTTGAATAATTCTTATCAATCAGAATTGCTAAATCACCTATCTCCTGGGGAACTTCATGAGCAATGACAGAAAGACTAATAGCTATCCCAAAAGTAAAATTTGTCAAAAACGAGGCGGCAATTACGATTCCATCTACAAAATTATGAAATGCATCTCCTATAAGAATAATTGGTCCTGTAGCTTCACCAGTTACTATACAATCAGTATCGTGACAATGCCGCCAAATTACCAATTTTTCAAGAATAAAGAAAAATATAAGTGCTCCTAAAAAAAAAGCCATAATTAATTGTATTGCTTCTCCCGCCTTTGAGATTGCCGTAGGAATCATTCCTAGAGATGCGGCTGCTAGTAAAGTCCCTGTTGCATATGCTACCAAACATGTAACTAGTGATTTTTGAGAATTTTTATTTAAACTTATAAAACCAATAGCCAAAACTATCGCTCCAATACTGCCCAAAATACTAAATAATATTACCCATAGAAGAATTTCTAATCACTTCGATAAAAATTTTAATCGCTTTTTTTAATTTTACATTAAATTTAAAATTTACGATGCTTCGTAAAATTTTATTATCAAAAATCTATATTATTCTCTGGAGAAAATAGAAAGTTTGCTAAAAGAACTTAATAATAAGAAAAAACAAATAATAAATAAATAAAAACAAATTTCTATTTGAGAGGTAATCCCATTATAAAAAATCCACTAAATCTAACTTGTATTGATTGTAGTAAAAAATCTGAATTCACCTCAATCCAACATAAATGTCCTGAATGCGGAGGATTTTTATGGTTTGAAAGTAAACTTGAAAACTTTAAAGATAGATTTTCTAAAATTAAGATTGATAATAATTTTTGGGATTATATTTTCACATTTCCTCCAATAAAAAAAGATTTTATCATATCTTTAGGAGAAGGAGGAACTCCTTGCAGAGCTTCAAAAAGTTTTGGAGAAAAATTGAATATAAAAAATTTATTTTTTAAAGACGAAACAAAAAATCCAACGAATTCTTTTAAGGATCGGGCAGCCGCATTATTAGTATCACATGCAAGGAGTTGGAATTATAATAAAATTGTTTGCGCGTCAAATGGAAATCAAGGTGCTTCAATTGCAGCATATTCTTCTCTTGAAAGAATAAAATGCTTGAATATTATTCCTAATAAAATTGATGTGGGAAAAAAGGCTCAAATTATTGCCTATGAATCTAATTTAAAAATTGTCGGTGATACTGTTGATGATGCTATTGATTTTGTCTTAAATAATAAAGATTTTAATGATTATTACCAAAGTACCCCAGAATTGAATCCACTTACGTTAGAAGCACAAAAAACTATTGCTTATGAGATCATTAATCAAATTGAAAAGCCTCATTGGGTAATAATTCCAATGGGGAGTGGAGAGCTTCTTGTAAGTCTTTGGAAAGGTTTTTCTGAACTTAAAGAAATAAAAATTATTGATCATATTCCAAAATTAATCGGTGTTCAATCTGAATTGTCATCTCCAATTATAAATGAATTTTATAATAAAACTGAACTTGATAAAGAAAAACTAGAAAATTCCAAATCAATTGCATTAGGAATCTTAGTACAGAAACCAATATATAAAGATTTAGCAATAAGATGCATTAGGGAGAGTGGGGGAACTGGAATTGCTGTTCCTGAAAAAATGATATTTAACTCAATCGAAGAACTTATAAGAGATGAAGGAATATTTGCAGAACCATCTTCAGCTTTAACTTTTGCTTCTATTCAATTATTAAATCAAAAGAATATGTTTGAATCCAAAGATAATATTGTTTGTCTTATAACAGGAAGTGGATTAAAAGCCCCATATATATTGGAAGCAATCTCATCACAAACAAAAACTGCAGGGAAAGGATCTATAATTATTACAAAATTAAAAATATTATCTCAAATCTCACTTTCAAGTATTAAAGGAATAACTGGAACAGATATAAAAAAAACCATGGGAACCATAAGTCTAGCGGCTATTTATCAACATCTAAAGGAATTGGAAATAAAAGGTTTAGTTTATAGAAAAAAAGAAGGAAAGAATGTACTATATTTTATAACTGAAAGTGGAAAAAAAGTCTTGAAAGCTTTAGATGTTTTAATTACATTAATTTAAGAAATCTCTTGTTTGCTAGTTCTTGGTTCTATACGAATAAATAATTTATCAAAAACTTCTGGTAAAGAATTAATTATATTCTTTCGTGAAGCTGCTATGAGTAACAGGGAAGCTATTGCAGCAAACCCAAACTGGAAAAAGTTTCCTGGCACTTCAACCAAAGCTGGACCAACTCCTAATCTGAGAATAAAAGCTTCATAAATAAAATATCCAAAAGGAATTAGTATACCTCCAACTAAAACACCAATAATATCTCGAAAAGAAACTCTTCCTTCACAATCTTTTGGATTGGATATCAAACCAATTAGGAATCCTTCGATGCCTTTTATTATAACTGTAGCAGGAGCATATATGATATATGGAGATAAAATATCTGCTAGCATTGGACCTAAGCCACCAGTGAAGCCCCCTATGATGGGTCCAAATAAAAGAGCTGTAAACATTACTGTTACATCTCCAATATTGATATAACCTCCAGTAGCTGGAATTGGAATCTGGACCCAAAAAGTCACCACGAAATTTAAAGCTGTAAAGATAGCAATAATTGAAATTGATAATACATTATTAGGCAAATTATAACCTAAAATTCCCTTATTATTAAAAGATTCTTTTTCTTCTACCAATTTGTTTTCATCTCTTTATTTTTATAAATATAAGTATCAACTTATTTATAAGTTTGAACTTATATTTAATTTAGCCTCCTTTATTTTTAAATCTTTATTTATTTATGATTGCATTTCATGAAAAGATTGTATTTTTAAATAGATAGATAATTTATTAAATAAGAACAATTTATGCAAAAATAAATAGTAATCTAAGGAAATTCCAATAGAATTAATAATTACGAAAGATATATAATGTTTAGAAATAAATCTGAAATTAAAAAAAGAATCTTTATTTTAATTATTTTAATTTGCGGTTTTATCTTACCATTAACTTATGGTTTTCCATTAAATTCATTTAGTGTTAATTTATCAAATAGTCTAAATACTCAAGCTAATAGTCTTAGTGAAGATTCAATTTTATGGAAATTAGGTAGAGGCTTACCTGGAACTGGAGCTACAATGAAACCACGGTTAGTCAATTTTACTGAAAATGGCGAATCATTAATTATAGTAGGGACAGATGAAGGGTTAGCCGCAATTACTTTAGATGGTTTTATCAATATGAGTTATAAAACTTTTGGACCTGTAATTGATTTTGATACTATTGATGATATATCGGGTGATAATAGCAGTGATATAATCCTTATCATATATTATAATAAGCTTCCTAATATAATTGCGATTGCTTCTAATAATGGCACAGAATTATGGAAGTTTAAACCCATAATAGAAGGTATTAGTGCTGAGACTTATGAAATACAGGATTTTATTACATATACGTGGGATTTGGAAATAATCAATGATATCGACGATGATTCAATATCAGAAGTAGTTATCTCTTCCTGGTATAGAATTTTTGTTATAAATGGAAAAGATGGTACTGAAATGTGGATGAGAGATAAAGATTTTACTAATGATGTTTGGAAATTAGCAATACTTGAAGATATTAATAATAATGGGTTTCAAGAAATTATTGCAGGGTCAGAAGATGGAAAATTGAGCGTATTTGATTCTAGAAATGGAAGGAAACTCTGGAATTTTAAGACTGAAGATACTAAATATCAAATAACTTCATTTGTAGGTATTTCTACGGAAGTAATAGTAAATTCAATTGATGATATTATGGTAATTGATGATATAAATAATGATAATATCGATGACGTTCTCATTACAGCAGATGATGGATATTTAAGATTACTTTCTGGAAATTCTGGTCTTGAACTTGACAGAATGATCTGTTATAATATAATTTTACCCACAGAGGAATTAGGGGAGGAAGACAACTCCCCATACAGTTCTTATGATAGATTATTTACGAAATCTGGAGCAAGAATCTTTAGTATTCCGGATATTGATAATGATGGGAGAAGTGATTATATATCAATAGCTACTAATCTTGATCATGGAAATAGCCCTAGCGAAGAAAGAGGAATTTTTGGAAGAATTTTTCATATAAATTCAGAATATGGATTTCAAAGATTTAATATTACTCATAATATAAATTGGTTATATCGAAGTTTTTATTATG
>JBHLQA010000052.1:0-12670 GCA_048885285.1 Candidatus Odinarchaeota archaeon | reverse complement strand
ACTTAATACTCTACAAATAATTTATAAGATTTAAAAAGAATCTTGAAAGATTTATTATAATTTTATTTCACGCTATAATTATTACTTTAAATTTATACGACCCATTGCTCGAAAATTTAAAGAACTATTAAACTGATCATAATCATAAATCCTCCTCCCATCAACGAGATTTGGAGATTTCATATGCTTTTTGAAATCATCAGGAGTGAGTTTTTTAAATTCATCCCATTCTGTTATCAATAAAGTACATTCAGAATCTTTCAAGGCTTCCTCAATAGTATTAGCATATTTTATCTTATCTCCAATTGCTTCTGCTGCAGATTCTTTTGCTTTAGGATCATATCCAACAATATTAGTAACATTTCTATTAATCAATTCATTAATAACTCTAATACTTGGAGCTTCTCTCATATCATCAGTACCTGGTTTAAAAGATAAACCAAGTAATGTTACCTTTTTACCCTCTAATTTTCCAACTAAACCCTCAGCAATATCAACAATTCGAATTGCTCTGAGGTCATTACGTTCTAAAACAGCTTCTAGTAATTTGGAAACATATCCTTTAGATCTTGCCCATTTTGTAATAGCGTTTACATCTTTATGAAAGCAAGCACCCCCGAATCCTACACCTGCACGAAGAAATCTATGATTAATCCTATAATCTAATCCTACACCTTCCATTACTTGGACTATATCAACATTTGGAACTAATTCGGCTAAGTTGGCGAATTCATTGGCATAAGATATCTTAGTTGATAATAAACAATTATTTCCATATTTAACAAGTTCTGCGCTTTCTAAATTCATTCTCTTTATTGGACAATTTTTTAAGTGATTACCATAAAAATACTCATAGAACTCTTGAAGCATATCTCCACTTTTATTATCAATTGATCCAATAATGATTCTATCTGGTCTGAGCGTATCTTCAATTGATCTCCCTTCAGCTAAAAACTCTGGCTGCATACATAATCCAAAATCTTTTCCTGGAACTTTTCCAGAAATTTCTGCAATTATCTTTCCTACAAGATTTCTTGAGGTTCCTGGAACAACAGTAGATCGCACGACAACCAAACGATATTTATCATCTTGTTTTAAAGCTTCTCCAATTTCTCTAGCAGTACTTTCGATATAACTTAAATCAATTGAATTATCTGCTCGCATTGGAGTTCCTTGAGTGATCATCATAATATCTGTGTTTAATACTGCTTTAACAGGATCAGTTAAACATTTGAGAAGTTCTGGGCTTTTCTGCTTAATTTCAATAAGCATTTCCTCTAAGCTTTCCTCAAAAAAAGGTGATTTATACTCGTTTATTATTTTTGCCTTTTTTTCATTATGTGTAGAAGCCAAAACTTTTATGTCTTTTTGAGCAAAACAAGCTGCAGAGCATAAACCAATAAATCCTGTTCCTAAAATTGAAACCTTATATTTATACATCTTAGTTTAATATCTTTTTTTTAATAATAAGAGAAATACTCAATTTAGGTATAAAGTTTTCGTTAAATATAACGTTAAACATCTTGATATCAGTCCCTGATAAATTTGTTAAAAATGTCTAATAAAAAAGTTTTATTAAAAGGTTTTACTCTTTTATTTCGAAGACTCTTTTTGCTTTGCTCCGAGTACGGATATAATTCATAAAAATTTTAAGAAATGAATAATTTTTAGAATAAATAAAATTATTTTTTATTCTAAAAAATATATTAAAAATTAGTATGAAGGTGCGTTATGGAGGCAAAATCTAAGGGATTAATTTTTAAAATTGAGAGAATGTCTACTGACGATGGTCCTGGTATTCGCACAACTATTTTTTTTAACAAATGTCTCTTAAATTGTGCATGGTGTCATAATCCAGAATCAATTCCAAAAAAACCTCAGCTCTATTGGATGGATCGTAAATGTATCGGGTGTAATAGTTGCATAGAGGCCTGTCAAGAAGAAGGTGTTCTATTTTTTGACGAAGATGGCTTACATATTAATAGAGAGAGATGTACTAGTTGTGGAGATTGTGTAGAAGCTTGTCCTACTACTGCTTTAAGTATGTGGGGGCAGTGGTGGAATTTAGAAGATCTTATTCATGATGTTGAAAAAGAAAAAATATTTTTTACCAAAACAAAAGGAGGAATAACGGTTTCTGGAGGTGAACCCACACTACAAGCAGATTTTCTTTTAAAGTTTTTTAAATTATGTAAGGAAAAAGATATTTCTACTGCTTTAGATACATGTGGATATTCAAGTAAAAAAGTATATCATGATTTATTACCTTATGTTGATATTGTCCTTTTTGATATAAAGGTTATTGATCCTGAAAAGCATAAAGAATATACAGGTGTTCCAAATAAAACAATTTTAGAGAACGCTAAATGGATTTCAAGTTATGTCAAAGATAATGGAAAAATAATGTGGATTAGGACACCAATAATCCCACATTATACTGCTACGGAAGAGAATATTAGAGGTATTGGAGAATTCATTGTAAATGAATTAGATAATATTCCTGAACAATGGGATATATTAGCCTTTAACAAACTCTGCGAAATTAAATACACAAGATTAGGCAAGGCATGGTCTTTAAGAGATGAACCATTAATGACAAAGGAGGAAATGGAAAATTTTCTTGAAATTGCTAAAAGTACAGGAGCTAAAAATATAAAGTGGTCTGGGTTAACTCGTTAAGTAAAAAAATACTCTATCCATATGGACATAAATAACGTAGCTCCATTTTTATTAATTTTTGTAAATAAATATTAACTATAGATAATATATCTCGATAATAAGATAAATAAATCCAATACTTATCAATAAAGATTTTATAAATAAATCCCTTTTGTAAAATGCATCTTAAAAATAATATAGTTGATTTTATTGTCAAATTAAAAAAAAATAATTAACTAAAAAGGTTTAATCAAATTCACTAAATTCTGTACGATTAATAATATCATTCTGTAGACCTCTACTGATGTCTATAAAGCGAGCAGAGTAGCCGGTCACCTTGACTGATAAGTCCTGATATTTTTCAGGATGTTCTTGCGCATCTTTTAGGGTTTCTGATCCTATAGCATTAATCTGAAGTTCTTTTCCTCCCAAATCAAAATAAGCTTCTAAAATAGAAGTCATTTCTTCTATGCCTTCATCTGTTTCTATCATACTAGGATTGATTCTAATATTCATTGTTACACCATCAGTTAGGAGAGCTTCCCGGGTTGATACCGCAACAGATCGGAGCGCCATGGTAAGACCATTTTTCTCGGTTCCATTTGCTGGAGAAATACCATTTGATACAGATTCACCAGAGAGTCTTCCGTCTGGAGTCGCTCCTAACATTCTACCCTCAGCTAGTTGGCCTCCCGCAGAGACAAGGCAAGGACGATATATACCAACACCCCCTCTTGCTGAGTGTTTTCTCACAATATCACAAAAAGTATTTGCAACCCAACATGCTAATTCATCTGTTTTATCATCACCATTACCATATTTAGGAGCCTTATTTCTTAGTTTTTCTCTAAGTATTTCTGCTCCTTTAAAATTATTGTTCATATGTTCAACTAATTCTCCCATAGTCACTAATTTTTTCTCGAATACAGCCCAACGAACTGCTGCTAATGAATTTACAACAGTTGCTAAACCTTGTGAACCAATAGGATTGTTATTATAACGAGCTCCATTTCGAGTTGCATCCATTCCACTCTCAAGACATCCTTCTATTGTAGAGGAAAGTAATGGAGATGGAAAATATTCAGCAAAAGCTTTATCTTTTAATTCAGACATTTGTACACATTTATCTACAGCAAAAATAAGTTGATCAACAAAAGCTTGCTTTACTTCTTCAAAAGTTTTAAAAGCACTAGGTTCAGGTGTTTTTGCTCCAACAACTCGACCTTCTGAATAAAGCATTCGTCCTGCATTTAATGCCATACCAAGTACTAGTGTAAACCTTACACCATTACCTGCAGTATATGAAAAATCAAAACCTGTACCATGAGGTTCAACACAACCTACGAGTGAGTAATCTCGGGCATCCTCAAGTGAATAACCATCTTCTTGAAGTTGTGGTACTAAGATTTCATCATTATGAATACCCATTCCTGTCGTATGTCGAAAAGTTTCAATAGTTCTTTTCACGAAATTTCGAGGGCTCTTAGAAGAGATCCTAATTGATAAAGTGTTTAATAAACTTTTAACATTTGCAATAGCTTCAAGAAACATGTATGATATCTCATTAGTTGCATCATTTCCATCCCTATCTAATCCTCCAATAGTAATATTGTTTTGTCCTGCTATAACAACAGACGCAAGTTTTACTAAATATTCTTCAAGTGCTTCTAAAGCTTCTTCATAAGTAATTCGACCTTCTGCTAAATCAGCTACATAATAAGGATAAAGATATTGGTCGACTCTTCCTTGAGAAAAGATGTTTCCTTCACCATAACTCATTTCCATAACAACATTCGTCATCCAAATTGATTGGAGTGCTTCCATGAATGTTCTTGGTGGATGAGTGGGTACTCGTCTTACACGCTCAGCAATTTCTGCAAGTTCAGCTCTTCTTGTTTCTGATGCATTTTGTGCCATTTCCATTGCTAGATCAGCATAACGATTGGAATATTCACAGACGGCTTGTGAAGCCACTACAACTGATTCATAAAAATCCTTTCGTTGGTCATAATTCTCATCGTTCTCTTTAAGATTTTTAAGCCCTTCTGTCGCCATTTTTTCAATTCCTCTAAATCCCATTTTAAGAACTCGTCGATAACCTGGAATAGTATGACCCTGCATTACAGAATATACATATGAATTTCCTGGTAACATTGTCATTGATGGAGGGACGTGTCCCACGTTCTCTTCAATCAAACCTGCTTCCCTGAAAAGTTTATTCCTTTTATCCATCATTGTTTTTCCTTTCCAGACGGGGATAATGTCATTTTTCCATTCCTTAAGTTCTTCTTCTGTGAAAGGAACATAACGTCTAATAGTTGGGTGATATCTACGGAGTGTATTTTTAGCTTTTTCTTCAATTGTATCGTCTAAGAGAAAATCATATAATTTAACATGCCGTCCTTGTTCTATTTCAATAGGATCTGCTCTTGGTTTACTTGATTTTACGCCTACAAGAAACTCATCTTCATCAATCCTTATAGGTAGACAACGTAAGAATTCCTCCAATGCTCTAGCTTTTTTCATACAAGGAGGAGAATTCTCAAATTGTTTGTAAATTCTTGTATAACATCGTGCTCGCTCAAGATCATATTCAAAGGGATTTGCTAACATCCTATCTCTTATTTTTCGAACCCTCTCAGAAGGTATTCCTAGGAGAGGACTTAACTTAAAATCTTGAATTACCATGAATTTTAATAGACATTTTATATTTATAAATGTTTTTATGATAGAGAATAAAAGATTTAATTTTATATCCTATAGATTTACTAAACTTTCAAATTGAAAATAATTCTTAATTATTACTTAAACAACTGAAATATTACTGATTAATTATTTATTTCAATGTAGTATTGCAGATTTAATAATATAGAACAAAAAAAAAAAAATTAAATTATAATTCATTAAAAACGGTTCTATCAATAATATCATTCTGTAGCTCTTTTGTTAGATCTACGAATCGAGCGGAATAACCTGAAACCTTAACTGAGAGGTCAGGATATTTTTCTGGATGGGTTTGTGCATCTTTAAGTGTTTCTGAACTTATTGGATTTACTTGAAGTTCCCGTCCTCCCATCTCTAAATAAGCCTCTACAATAGAAGTAAAATGTTCAATTCCTTCATCTGTTTCTAAGATGGTGGGATTGACTCTAACATTCATCGAGGCTCCATTAGTGAGAAGAGGTTCAGCTGTTGCATAAGCTATTGATCGAAGTGCCATGGTAAGACCATTTTTTTCTGTACCATTAGCTGGAGAAATACCATTTGCTACGGGTTCACCCATTAATCTTCCATCTGCAGTTGCCCCTAGCATTTTACCTTCCATAATCTGAGTTCCAGAAGATACAAGGCAATTATGATATATACCATCACCACCCCTAGCTTTATATTTTCTTGTATGTTCACAGAGGGAATTTGCTACCCATTTGGCTAGCTCGTCTGTCTTTTCATCTCCATTCCCATATTTGGGAGCTTTATTTCGTAATTTTTCTCGTAGTTGTTCTGCTCCTTTGAAATTTTTATTCATGTGATTAACCAAATCTTCCATAGTCACTAATTTTTCTTCAAATACAGCCCAGCGAATTGCCGCTAAGGAATTAGTTACAGTTGCTAATCCTTGTGAACCCATAGGATTATTATTGTAACGAGCTCCATTTCGAGTTGCATCCATTCCGTTTTCTAGACATCCTTCTATTGAAGATGATAGTAATGGGGAAGGTAGATAATCAGCAAATGCTTTATCTTTTAGCTCTGCTTTTTTCACAGTAAGGTCTATTGCAAATTTAACTTGTTCGACCCACGCATTCTTCACATCTTCAAAAGATTTAAAAGTACTAGCTGGAGGTGTTTTCGCGCCCATAGTTTTAGTTCCTGAAAAGAGGGTACGTCCCTCATTTAATGCCATATTTAAAAGGATTGAAATCTGAACAACATTACCTGCAGTATATGAAAAATCATTCCCTGTACCGGCAGGTTCAACACATCCTACAAGTGAATAATCTCTGGCATCTTCTAGTGAATATCCTGTATTATGAAGTTGTGGTACTAAAACTCCATCATTATGAATTCCCATTCCACCAGTAAATTTAATAGCTTCTATAGTTCTTTTTATAAACTCACGGGGTGTTTTAGAAGAAATTCGAATCGATAAAGTGTTTAATAGACTTTTTACATTTGCGATTGCTTCAAGAAACATATATGATATATCATTTGTAGCATCATTTCCATCATTGTCTAATCCACCAATAGTAATATTGTTTTGTCCTGCTATAACGACTGAAGCAAGTTTTACTAAATATTCCTCAAGTGCTTCTAAAGCTTCCTCATAAGTAATTCGACCTTCTGCTAAATCAGTTACATAATAAGGATAAAGATATTGGTCTACTCTTCCTTGAGAAAATATGTTTCCTTCTCCATAACTCATTTCCATAACAACATTCGTCATCCAAATTGATTGAAGTGCTTCCATGAATGTTCTTGGTGGATGTGCGGGTACTCGTCTTACACGTTCAGCAATTTCTAAAAGTTCAGCCCTTCTTGTTTCTGATGCATTTTGTGCTATTTCCATTGCGAGATCAGCATAACGATTGGAATATTCACAGACGGCTTGTGCGGCCACTACAACTGATTCATAAAAGTCCTTACATTGATCATAATGTTCATCGGTTTCTTTAAGATTTACTAAGCCCTCTTGAGCCATCTTTTCAATTCCTTTAAATCCCATTTTAAGAACCCGTCGATAACCCGGAACGACATGTCCTTGACCATGAGCACCTGCAAACATATCAGTACTACTTACAGACCCACTAAAGGGAATTGAGGCATTCATAGTTTTCTTCTCCTCACTTAAACCTGCTTCTTTAAAGTATTCTTTCTGTCGAGCCGAAACTGTCTTATCTTTCCAATAGGGAAGAATTTCATTTTTCAATTCATTAATTTCTTCTTCTGGTAAGGGAGCATATCGGTTAAAAAGAGAAAAATTTCGGGCAAATGCATCTCTTATTTTTTGATCTATTGAATCATTATAAATAAATCCAAAAATTCCAGCACGCATTCCACGTTCTATTTCGAGTGGATCTGCTCTAACTTTACTAGATTTTACACCTACAAGAAGTTCATCCTCTTCAATCCTTATTGGAAGACATTTTAAGAATTCCTCTAATGCTTTAACATTTTTCATACATGGAGGAGCATTTTCCATTTGTTTATAGATTCTTGTATAACATCGAGCTCGTTCGATATCAAGTTCTCTAGGCATAGATAACATTCTATCTCTAATCTTGCGAACCCTCTCTGATGGTGTTCCTAGAATTGGATTTAACTTAAAACTTTGAACTACCATGAATCTTAATATACATTATATATTTATAAATGTTTTTATAATATTTTATTTCTACGGAGTATTACAGATAAAATATTATATAATTAGAAAAAAAAATTATATTTTTAAATTAAAATTTATAATTCATTAAAAACTGTTCTGGCGATAATATCATCCTGAAGCTCTTTTGTAATATCTATAAATCGAGCGGAATAACCTGAAACATTAACTGAGAGGTCAGGATACTTTTCTGGATGAGCTTATGCATCTTTAAGTGTTTCTAAACTTACTGGATTTATTTGAAGCTCTTGTCCTCCTAACTCTAAATATGCCTCTACTATAGAAGTCAATTTTTTGAGATCATCATCTGTTTCTAATAAGGTGGGATTAATTCTGACATTCATTGTGGCTCCATTAGTGAGATGAGGTTCAACTGTTGCATAAGCTATTGATCGAAGTACCATGGTGAGACCATTTTTTTCTGTATCATTTGTTGGAGAAATACCATTAGCCACGGGTTCACCCATTAATCTTTCATCTACAGTTGCCCCCAATAATTTACCCTCCATAATCTGAGTTCCAGAAGATACAAGGCAATTATGATATATTCCATCATCACCCCTAGCTTTATATTTTCTTGTAAGTTCGCAGAGGGTATTTGCCACCCATTTGGCTAGTTCGTCTATCCTTTCATCTCCATTCCCATATTTGGGAGCCTTATTTCGTAATTTTTCTCGAAGTTTTTCTGCTCCTTTAAAATTATTGTTCATATGATTAACTAAATCTTCCATAGTTGCTAACTTTTCTTCAAATACAGCCCAGCGAATTGCAGCTAAGGAATTAATCAGGGTTGCTAATCCTTATGAACCCATTGGATTATTATTGTAGCGCGCTCCATTTCGAGTTGCATCCATTCCGTTTTCTAGACATCCTTCTATTGAAGATGATAGCAATGGAGAAGGTAAATAATCAGCAAATGCTTTATCTTTTAACTCTGCTTTTCTCACGGTGAGGTCTATTGCAAACTTTAGTTGCTCAACAAAAGCATTTTTCATAAAAATAAAAATTAATTTCAAAAAAAGTATTTATTTAGCAGATAAACTCTCTTTAGACTCTTGAATTGTTGATCTTATTGATTTAGGAGGATTTACACACCAAATATAGTGACCATCTTCAATCTTAATCTTATGAGGCAATTCAATTTCACACTCTTTTGTACGAACCTCAGAAGTACAGCGTGGATTATAAGTACAACCAGGTGGTGGTGCTATAGGACTTGGGACTTCACCTTTGATAACAAATTTGATTTCTTGATTGTAAGGATCTATTTCAGAACGTGAGGCAAGGAGCGCTCGAGTATAAGGATGAGTTGGACTTGAAAAAATTTGTTCCTTACTTCCAACCTCTACAAATTTACCAAGATACATAACAGCTACGCGATCAGCAACATGGGAGACAACAGCTAAATTATGGGTAATAAACAAAAATCCATAGCCATATTTTTCTTGTAAATCTTTAAGAAGGTTAAGAATTTGTGCTTGAACTGATACATCAAGAGCAGATGTAGGTTCATCCAATATTATCAACTCTGGATTGCAAGCTAACGCTCTAGCTATAACAATTCTTTGCTTTTGTCCACCTGAAAATTCGTGAGGATAACGATCCATATGTTCTCGCTTTAATGACACTTGATTTAACAAATCTAAAACCCTTCTTCTTATTTTTATTTCATTAGTTATGCCAAGCAAATTTTTGAGAGGATCCGCTATAATATCAACGATTTTTTTACGAGGGTTCAAGGAGGCATCTGGATCTTGGAAAATCATTTGAACTTTTTGTCTTAAATAACATGAATAATTGGGAGGAATTGCCATCTCTTGGAAAAGCATTTCTCCTTCTGTTTTTTCTACTAAACCAAGTAACACTTTAGCAATAGTAGTTTTTCCACATCCACTTTCTCCCACTAATCCAAGGGTTTCACCAAACTTTATATCAAATGAAACTCCATCAACTGCTTTGACAGCCCCTATTTTTCTTTTTAAAATTCCTCCTAGAAGTGGATAATGTACTTTAAGATTTTTAACTTCAAGTAGATTCTTACTTCTTTCAAGATAACTAATTTGACAAAATTTTTCGATCCTAACTACTTTATATGTAATATACTTAATGGCAAGACTAGTAATCACTGCTATTAAACAGTATGTAATAAAAAATGACCAAAAATTTCCTACTATAATTTCTGGTAGAGGAATAAAGCTAAAAATAATACAAATAAGTGATGAAACTAAATATAGAGGGAGTCTTATTCTAATTAATTGGGATCGAGGATCCCAATTTATGATAAAAAATGAAATAACAAAAGCTAAACCAAAAAGAGATAAAAAGGACAAGACTAACGCTAATCCTAAAATGGTTGAAAAATCAATAAATTGAAAAATCATAAGATCTCCTCTACTTTATATTTATATTCGCTAATTTTTATTAAGAATATCAAGATAATGATACAACCTCAAATTTCATTTAATTAAATAAATTAAATAATTTAACTAAATTTCTCCTTCTACTTTTTCTATAATAATTTCTGCTAAATGTTTATATTCTGGATTATATAGATGACATGCTACAAAATAATCCTTATCAACCTTATTTTGTTTTGGAACTATTGAATTACAAGGTTCGAAACAATATTTGCATCTAGGATGAAATCTACATCCTGAAGGTGGATAAATTAGATTTGGAACCATTCCCGATATAACTTCAAGCCGTTTTTGACTTTTTCCAATAACAGGAACAGAAGCTATAAGTCCTTGGGTATATGGATGATATGGGTTAATTAATAATTTCTTTATATCTCCATATTCAACAATAGATCCACTGTACATTACAGCAACACGATCACACATTTTAGAGATGAGACCTAAATCGTGAGTGATATATAATATACTAGTATTGTATTTCTTACGAAGATCTTTCATAAGTTTAAGAATTTGATTTTGTATAGTAACATCTAACGCAGTAGTTGGTTCATCAGCAATTAGTAATTTAGGTCTACATGCCAATGCCATCGCAATTTGAACTCTTTGGCGCATACCACCACTTAGTTCATGAGGATATCTATCATAAATTATTTCAGGAAAGGGTATATTTAAATCTTTTAAAAGTGCTATACCCCATTCTCGAGCAATACTATATAAACCTTTATTAGGAAATTTAGTAGTTTCGACAAGTAGTTCATTTTCCATATGTAATAAAAATACTTCAGATATTTGTTTACCTACTTTAAAAACCGGGTTAAGCGAACTAAGTGGATCTTGAAATATCATAGTAATATCCTTTCCACGATATTTTAGTATTTCAAATTCAGACTTTAAAGCTAGATCTTCTCCACTGAAAACAATTTTTCCTGTTTCTCTTTTTCCTGGAGGGCGAATTAGTTGAACAATAGATAATGCAGTAACAGATTTACCACATCCAGTTTCACCTACAAGACCAAGAACTTCACCTTCATACACTCTAAAAGAAACATTTTCTACAGCACGAACAATACCTTCTTCCGTGTAAAAATATGTAGTGAGGTCCTTCACATCAAGGATAATGTGATTGCTACTTAATTTAGAAACTTTAAAAGATTGATCTTTCACTATTTCTAATGCTTTTTGAATTTTTAACTTACTTTTTTCCTTTTCAATTGGCATAAATTTCTTTTTCAACGATATATAGCATATTAAACCATAAAGACCACTAACTACACCAAATAATGTACGAATGTCTTGAGTATATATTATTACTCCAAATAATCTATTCAAATATAATTCAATGATTATTAATTGTATTGACCAAATTCCAAATGAGATAAGTCCACCAGTAAACATGGAATACTTTAAAGGTATTTTAGGAATTCGCTTCTCAATTGAGCGAATATTATTAATTAGAATTGTGATAAGAATATCACCCGCAATTATAAAACCTGCCCATATAAATCCAAGGTAAAAAATGTCAATAAATACTGGTTCTTCCCCTTGAAGTCTTTCAAGTCCTAAGAGAGGAATTGAAATAAAGATTATCGCAATTATCCAAGTTAATACAATAAAAAATTTAAATATTTTAATAAATTGACTATCCTTTTCTACTAATTTCCTATATAGAAAATAAAAGATTGTAGTTATAATTGCGAATGATACAGCATTATTATTGAAAGCTAAAAATATAGAATTGAAAAGCCATAAAGTTTCAAAAAGAGATTTAACGCCAAAGATAATGCCTAATAAAATAATACAAATTTTTCCTGAACTTCTCCTAAATAATTTTTTTGAGATTTGCTGATACTCAGGAATTTGACTATTGACAATGTTTGAAATTAAATATAAAATTAATACAATAATAATTGAGTCAACTAATGCATTTCCGTAATTTAATCCAAACACAGTTTGATATATAATATTTAAAACTTTTTATCCCTCTTTTTTATAATTTTAATCGTGGATCCAATGCATCTCGAAATCCATCTCCAACGAGTATATATCCTATGGCAGCAATTCCAATAAATAATCCTGGCCAAACAGCAGCACTGATATTACTATACCTACCTCGAGCCCATAAAATATCAAGACCCCAACTGGCTACAGTATTGTCTGAAAATCCTACAAATGCAAGACCTGCTAAACCTATTATTGCGATAGCAGCTCCTCCAAA
>JBHLQA010000051.1:0-12736 GCA_048885285.1 Candidatus Odinarchaeota archaeon | reverse complement strand
CAGCCCAGAATTGGAGTCGTTAAACCGGGTCCCTTCCAAAAGTCAATAAGAAAGAAAATGTTTATAATGGGATCTGTTCAAATTGTAATTCTAATAATATTTATTATTATACTAATTACAGGAATATATTCTGGAATACAAATATCTGGAATCATATCTATATTAATAGCGGGATTATTTTTTATGCCCTTTTTCGCAATAGCTGGTTATTTGATGAAATATCCACGATTGTATTTAATTGCATTTCTTGAATGGTTAGCAATTATCATCAATGAGTTATTATATGATTCAATGAATTCTACAATTAGATGGCTTTTATCATTTGGAATTATGGGAAGTGTTATTTTTTTAATAGGTTTAGTAATTTTTATTCGATTTCTTAAGAAATATCCATTACCAAAAGAGGAGTTGGTCTAAAACATGACTGAAAGTACAGATTTAAAATCACTTGAGAGAAAAGCGTATAGATCAATTTTCGAGGATGGGTTATGGGATTTATTTATCGGTTTGATTATATTAAGTCTAGGGCTTAGTACTTTTTTGAGTTCAATTCTCAATTTGGATGACTTATGGATTGCTGTTATTCCGACCTTAATATTAAATATTAGTGCCTTTTTGATATTTTATTTAGGGAAGAAATTTATCACAATTCCACGTCTAGGAATTGTTAAATTTGGACCAAAGCGTAAATCAAAGCAACAAAAACTCAGAATAATTTTATTTGCATTTTTCATTTTAAATATCGTTCTATTGATTTTACCTTTTACAAACTTAGTTAATTCCATAGAATTCGAACCACTCATAATGGCATTAATTCTTGGATTAGGGGCAATAACCTTACCTTTTGTAGTAGTAGCTTATTTTTTAGATTTCACAAGATTATATATTTATGCCATTCTGGCAGGATTAGGTTTTTTTTTTACAGAATTACTTTATCCAATCGTAGGGACCCCTCTGGATATTTTACTCCCTTTTGGTATTACGGGAGGGGTAATTGTAGCGATTGGTGTATACTTGTTTATTAGGTTTTTAAAAAATTATCAATTAACAAAATAGGAATGTTTCAATGGCAAAAAAGAAAGCGGAGCCAGAGGATATTATCGAATCTCTCAGTGATATTGACAAAATCATTCATGAACCCTCAAGATTGATGATTATGTCAGTTTTATATGTTGTTGAGAGTGCTGATTTCGTTTTCTTGAGAAACCAGACCAACTTAACTGATGGGAATTTATCATCACATTTGAATAGGCTTGAATCTGTAGGATATGTGGAAGTAAAGAAAAAGTTTAAGGGTAAAAAACCGCAAACTATATTGAAACTCAGTAAAGAAGGCAGAGAAGCTTTTGAGATTTATCGAAATAAAATGGAAGAATATCGGAAAAAAATGGAACAACGGTTAACAGAATTGAGTGAAAAATAGCCTACTTTAATTATTTTAATTATATATCTCGCTTCAAAAATAACTTATACTTTTAATTTATAAAAAGTAAATTTTCTAAAGGTATATAATGTTTTAATTTATATGGATATCGATAAAATTTGGAAAGAAGCAGATTGGACTTCTGAAGCACGACAAATAATCGAAGGGCTTAAAAAATTTCCAGATAATTCAAAAATCCTTCTTATTCTTAGACATTCTCAGAGGGATGAACCTGAAGAGTTAGATGCAATACCCAAACTTAGATTAACCCCTGAAGGCCATATGATTGCTAGGAAATTCGGTGAAGAATTACCTAAAAATAGAACTATTCGATTATTTCATAGTGTTATTTGGAGGTGTCAAGAAACAGCAGAAGACATTTTATCTGGATTTAAAAATATTGATGGAGAAGGTGAAATATTAGGTTCCTTTGGGCCTCTTTTTGATTTAGGAACTGCACGAGGTTTTTTCCCAAATCAAATGAAAAAGTATTCAGGTAATCAGTTCTTTTTTCGCTGGATCGCAGGTTTATATTCTCCAAATGAAATAACACCTCTACAGGAATACAGTAAAAAAGCAGCTGAACTTTTTTCGAAGAAATTAAAAGGGGGTCCTGAGAGAAATATAGATATCCATATTACGCATGATTTTATTTTAATAGCACTACGTTTTGGTTGGTTTGGAATTCCTCCAAGTAAGAATTGGGTATCATATCTAGGAGGATTTGCTTTATCATTTATAGAAGATAAGATTTTGCTTTTAAATTCTAATAAACTAATTTCGGTAGACTTTCCCTATTGGTGGAAAAATACTTAAATTATTTAGGTTATTAGAAAAGTATTAAATTTTAGAGCTTCAGTATGAATTCGCTCATCGATAATACATATTTTTTCACGTACAGAGCTGAAGATCGAGAATTTGGCACAGATCCAGCAATGTTATATTTAACGGGAAGTTTATCTGTGAAATTTCTAAATCCGACTCCATTGAATTAACCGTGGATTATTAAAGAGCGAATTAAGGATATGCAGGAAAGAAAAATTAATGTTTCATGTTCGCTGTTTGTTAGAGATAAAGAATGTGCAACAGGAGAAATAATAGCAGTAAAAATGAAAATGTAATTAGAGAAAAATCTCTTCAGAGTATTAAATATTTAAAATTCTCATCAGATAATAACCAACCTTCTAAAAAATCATCTCTAGTTTTTGTATCCCAAATCTTGTCAATCTCATTTATGCCCTTCCTAAGATATATCAGTAAATTTTTACTTACAGCGAATTCTTCATGAGAAGGGAATATTTCAATATCTTCTAAATTTTGAATTAATTTGAGTAATTTTGAAATACTTGATAGAAAAATAGGAATCTTCATTTTTGGAAGATACATCGTTCCATAATGAGCGGTATCTCCTGTAAAAAGTTCTTTTCTATTAGTAAATAAACAAATTGAACCAGATGAATGACCAGGAGTATGAATAACTTCTATAGAAATATCCCCAAGATCTATGATTTCCTTATCTTTAACTAGGTGGATATCTTTAGCAGGTGGAAGTGCATAATTTTTATTTCTAAAAAGTTTTGTTATTTCTTTAGAAGAGTCTTTTAAAAACGAAATATTACGAGGTTTTAAAATTTTGTACTGTTCTTTTTTATGAATATGAATTTTTTCAAATTCATGATTTCCACCAATATGATCAAAGTGAGAATGAGTATTTATTACTTTTAATTTTCTATCTAAGATTAAATCATCTACAATAGGCTTAAGTGGATATAATCCAGAACCTGTATCGATCAGTAAAGCAGAATGAGAACCAAGAATTAAATATAAGTTACTATAAGTTGTATAAAACCGCGGATCGATTTCATCTAATCTTTCTCTGATTATATACAGATAATCCTTATATTTTATGACCTCGAACCATTCTTTGTTACTTGAGTATTTGAACATGATTAAATTAACTCATTTAAGGTCTTGACTATATATTCTAAGCGTTCATTTTTCTTTAATTATTTTAACATTCTTAATTGGGACCCACCCACTTTTTCCTTGCTGGTTTGTAACCCAGTACCATTCCGCTTCTTCTTCTTCAATAAATAATTCTTCTCCAACATTAACAGAAAGCTCAGTTGCATTATAATCTTGTTTTACTTTTCCTATATTATCTTTAACTTCAAGATAACTTTCAGGTACCCACCGACTTAATCCCTTTTTATTGGTACACCAGATCCATCCTGACCATTCACTTTCTTTTTCATCAATTGATAAAATTTCCCCTTTGGTTATCAGAAGAGGAACTGTGTATGGAGATTCATACTTCTTAATAACGCGACATTTCCTTCCTTTCATAATATTCTTACAAAAAATAATAGTCTTCTATATTTTATTTCATAGGTGCCAGCTTAAAAATTTAATTTAATTTAAGATTATTTTTCAAATAAAAGACATCATATGAATGTTTCATAAGATTATTAATCCATTAACATCTCTAACTATGTAGAATATATACTCAATATTTATCATCCGATATTATAGAGATAATTTTTATATATCCGCTAAAGAACATACAACTTAGTATGGAAGTTAACTAGAACTCTTATCGCCTTAACAAATTCTCCTCTATGCAAATTTGTTCTTTTCTTTCCAATAAAGTTCTATGTTGACTAATTGTTGCAGTAACAAACTGCAACACTCCTTCTCCCTTAAGTACTTTTAAAATAATATTTAAATTTGATTTTACTCACTCTTATTCTCAAAATGACTATTTAGAGTATATAAAAGAATAATAATGCCCTATATTATATAGGAGATTTTTGTAATGCTAGATTTTCATGTATATATTAGTAAGAAGTGAGAAATTTTAAAATAATGACGATAAATAATATATTATCAAATTTAAATGAAGAAGAAATTGAATTAAAGTTAAATATTATACATTTTGTTTTACACCCTAACGGAGTTATAGGGGGCAAAGAGAGAAGTAGAATATCTCTTTTTAAGAAAAATTATTAAAAATGCCTATAAAAATTTATGTCTTAATTTCAGATATTCTTAGGCTAGGAATGGATTTAAGGGGTTTAAGAAATAAGATTAATACTACAGAAGATAATGATATTTTCAAACTTCAAGTAAATAGTAAAGAAATATTATCATAGCTTTAGTTCGTTATGCCTTTGAGAAAGACTTTTATATTTTTAAATTTAAATTTTATTATATCTATTTTTCATTCTTAAAAAAAAATATAAATATATTATGTGATGTGTTATGAAAGATTATTCAAATTGGGCACCAAATAATGATTATGATAATCATTCTCCTTACCTTGAAAGTAAGGATCGACCATGGTTAAAGTACTTTCCAGATACTATGCCAAAAGCAATAAATTTCGATCCAATACCTGTACACACCTTTGCAAGATTGAATGCCGAGAGATATGCTAATAATGCATGTGTTTATTTCAAACCGAAAGATAAATATTATACTTTTAGAGATTATCTTCATATATCAGATCAAACCGCCTATGCTTTAAATGAAATTGGGGTAAAGAAATCTGATGGTGTAGCGATTATGACACCAAATTGCCCTGAATTTTTATTTTGTACTACGGGAATATTGGAAACAGGTGCTATGGTAGTTCCCATTAACGCTCTTTTAAGAGAAGATTCTGTAATTCATGTTGCTAGTGATGCTGGAAATATAAATACTATATTTGTACATAAAGCTAATTATCCAGTTATTAAAAAAGCACAAGAAACAGTTGATATAGAGAATGTAATTCTATTGGGTGCTGAAAAAGCTGAAGAAGGGACTATTCGTTATGAAGAATTCATTAAAGATAAACCAGCAAAAGCTCCACAAGTGGAGATAGATCCCTCCAATGATATCGCTTCATTATTATATACAGGGGGAACAACAGGATTACCTAAGGGAGTTATGTTAACTCATAATAATTTAGTTGCAAACTCCCTTTCTGCTATATATGCAGGCAGAGATCAAGAATTAGAAAGAGAGGATACAAGTTATTATGGTACAGGTGTTCGCTTAGCTGTTTTACCTTTATGTCACTCTTTTGGTTTTATAGTAGCGCTTGTGAGTCTTCACACTGCTCGGATGGTTGTAATGTTAACTTCTTTTAATCCTTCCGAGGTACTAAGAACAATTGAATACTTTAGAAGTGATCTTTTTGTAGGTGTACCTGTGATGTATCAAATGTTAATTAATTCTCCTGATTTTTCTAAACGAGATCTTTCATCTTTAGAACAAGCAAGTTGTGGTTCTGCCGCTCTTGCTCCAGAATTGAACAGGAGATGGGAAGAAGTACTCGGATTTAAAGTAATGCAAGGATATGGATTAACTGAGGCTTCACCAGTTACCCATGGTCAAGCTAAATGGTTACCCGAAATAATTCCAGCAAGTATAGGTATGCCAATTCTCGACACAGATGCAAAAATCGTAAACCCTGATACGTTAGAAGAGCTCCCTATTGGTGAAGTAGGAGAATTATTAATTAAAGGACCTCAAATTATGAAAGGATATTGGAATAATCCCGAAGCTACAGCCGCAACTTTTGCTGGAGATTGGCTTAAAACAGGTGATTTAACCCGAATGGATGAGCGTGGGTATTTTTATATAGAAGGACGGACAAAAGATATGATAAAATATAAAGGATATAAAGTAATGCCAAGAGAAGTTGAAGAGAAATTATTTGAACACCCTGCTGTTTTAGAAGTAGGTGTGATTTCTGTTCCAGACCCTAATATTGGAGAGACAATTAAGGCATTTATTGCGATCAAACCAGAATACAAAGGAAAAATATCTGAACAAGAAATTATCGAATGGTCAAAAGATAAGATGGCTGCTTACAAATATCCACGCCAAGTAGAATTTGTGGAAGCATTACCTCGAACTGCTGTAGGAAAAATATTCAGAAGAATATTACGCGAGAGAGAGCTGGAGAAAAATAAATAAATAACAGTATAAAACATTTTTTTTTTCTAATTATACTATTAAGAACGATAAATTTAATCTAATCATAGTGTTAGATATTTAAATACTAAGATATAATTTTTTATATCATTATTTATCAATTTAAAATAAACTTAAAATTTGAATATGAGGTTAAATAATTATGAAGGATTATTCAGAGTGGGAAGCAATTCCAGATTATGATAATGATTCTCCTTACCTTGAAAGTAAAGATCGTCCATGGTTAAAAACTTATCCTGAGTATGTTCCAAAGACTGTAAAATTTGAACCAATCCCTGTACATGAACGTATTAAACTAACAGCAACCGAATTTCCTAACAACGTCTGCGTGTACTACAAACCTAAAGATAAAAAATACACGTATCGTGAAATGAAATATATATCAGATCAAATAGCTAATGCTTTATATGAAGAAGGCATAAAAAAGGGGGATGCAGTAGGTATTATGACAGGAAATTGTCCCGAGTTTTTATTTTGTTGTGTAGCGATCATGGCAACTGGTGCAGCTGTTGTTCCAATAAATCCCCTTCTCAAAGAGGAGGATGTAACCCATATAATTAGAGATGCTGGAAATATTAATATAGTCTTTATCCATAAAAGTCTTTTCAGAACAATGAAAAAAGTACGAAAAAAGATTTCTGTAAAAAAAGTAATTTTGCTTCAAGCAGAAGAGGCCAAACCCGAAACAATTACTCTAGAAGAATTTATCAAAGACAAAGAATCTAAAGCACCTGATATTGAAGTAGATCCCATAAATGATTTAGCAGCATTATTATATACAGGAGGTACCACAGGATTACCTAAAGGAGTAATGTTGACGCATTATAACTTAATTTCCAATACTTTATGTAGTTTGAATACTAATAGAGAATCCTTTGAGGATCCTGAAGATCTTTATGGTGTACGAGTAAGTTTGCTAGTGTTACCTATTTGTCATAGTTTTGGTTTTCAAGTCTTGATTTTGTCTTCTATACTCGCCGCAATGTTAGTTATGTTTGGCTCATTTAATGCAACTGAAGTTTTAGATGCAATGGAATACTATAAACCTAAAACCTTTACAGGTGTACCCGTAATGTTTCAGATGTTAGTTAATTCTCCCGATTTTTCGAAAAGAGATTTTAAAAGTATTGAAAGTGCTGGATCGGGATCGGCAACATTAGCTACAGAAATAAATAAAAAATGGGAAGATGTAGTTGGAATTAAAGTAAGTCAAGGATTTGGTTTAACTGAAGCTTCACCAATTACACACTATCAACCAAAATGGGTACCTGAGATAATTCCAGAAAGTATAGGTGTCCCAATTGTCGATACTGATGTAAAAATCGTAAATCCTGATACACTAGAAGAGCTCCCTATTGGTGAAGTAGGAGAATTATTAGTCAAAGGACCCCAAGTAATGAAGGGGTATTGGAAAAATCCCGAAGCTACAGCCGCGGCTTTTGCTGGTGATTGGCTGAGAACAGGAGATTTAGCTCGAATGGATGAGCGCGGATTTTTTTATATTGAGGGACGGACTAAAGATATTATTAAATATAAAGGTTATAAAGTAATGCCTAAAGAAATTGAGGAAAAATTATATCAACATCCAGCAGTTTTAGAAGCAGGCGTAGTTTCTGCTCCCGATCCAAATATTGGTGAAACTATTAAAGCTTATATAGCTCTTAAGCCGGAATATCAAGGGAAGGTAACAGAGCAAGAGATTATTGAATGGTCAAAAGATAAATTAGCGGGATATAAATATCCACGTATAATAGAATTCATAAATGTATTACCAAGGACAGCAGTGGGTAAAATTTTTCGTAGAAAATTAAGAGAAAGGGCAGATAAAGAAGGAGAAAAATACACCGAAACCCCTTCTTCTTAATCTTTTTTATATCTAAAGATATTCAGTTTTAGAACGAGTGAAAATTGTCAAGACTAAGATTAAATTCCTATAATAATAAAAATAGTAAAGATTTTCTTTTCTACAATAAAAATAAAAAGAATTTTTTATTTATTCCTAAATTTTAGGAAAAAGAGCATCGTATTGAGTAATCCCGCAATTAATACGCCCCAACCTCCTGTCTCTAGCCACCATTCATCTTCAATGTGTTCTATTCCAAATGAACCTATCCCAATAACAAAGAAAAGTATTGTAAGGCCTGCCAAAATCATCCCTATAAAGCTTAGATCTTTCTCAATAAATTTATTAGGAAGAAGATCATTTAAAGAGATAATAATTTGTATTATTAATAAAATAAGTATTATCACCTGCGCTACTAGATCAACTGAAGTGCTATATTCACATCCTAAGCAAGAATACCTATTTCCATATCCCGAGAGATAGAAACCTGCAAAGTCTAAAGCTACTAATAAGATTAACCCAATCACACTAAGAACTAATATTATTACAGCAAAAGGGTCTATTTTCTTTTCAATTGACATATTCAAATCCTCTTTTAATTTTTAGGATAAAATTTTTTTTTTAATATTTTTGGGATAGATTTTTATTTAAATATTTATTTTATATTTTCTTAATATATAAATTTAAATATTACATGTTTCTACCGCGTTTTTCGGTAGAATCTGTATAGTAGATTCGATAATTTTATATTTTTTAGATAGGAAATCATTGATTTTTAAGATAAGTTCTTTTTGATTTTCCTCTTGCAGTTTATCATTTAGTTTAATATGCGCTGAATATACCAGCATATTAGGAATGATTGTCCATAAATGAGCATTATATAACTCTATTATATCAGGAAATATATTTTTTAGATCCTTACCTA
Source organism: Candidatus Odinarchaeota archaeon (assembly GCA_048885285.1). Lineage (GTDB taxonomy): Archaea > Asgardarchaeota > Lokiarchaeia > Sigyniarchaeales > SOKP01 > Loki-b32. Next base: position 3,562 of record JBHLQA010000051.1, on the reverse strand, counting down.
TAATCTCTACATTCATTCCCTTTGGAGCCATTTCAAGTAGAATAGAGGTTGATTCTTTTAAAATTCCATATGCCCAATAAATAATAACGATAGATATTCCTATACTAACAATAGGATCAAGAATGACTAATCCAGTATATATAATAATAACTGCGGCAATTACAATACCAATAGATGATGCAGCATCAGCAATCATATGATAAAATACACTTCTAACATTTAAACTTACATCTTGACTTCCTTGAAGTATTATAATGCTTGATAAATTCACACCAAACCCAATAAAAGCCACTATTAACATATAAAATCCAAAAATCTCTTGAGGATTGATAAATCTTAGAATAGATTCATATAATATAAATCCTACAATGGGAATTAGAAATATTCCATTAATAAAAGCAGCTAAAACTTCTGCACGATACATACCAAATGTTTTATGATGACATGATGGTTTTCTCGCAATAAAATTTGCTAATAAACTTAACCCAATTGCGAAAGAATGTGTAAACATATGACCAGCATCACTTATTAAAGCAATACTATTTGTTACTAAACCTCCAATAATCTCTAAAATCATAACAATTAAAGTGATTGAGAGGGATAAAATCAATCTCTTCCTCTCTACAGAGCGAAATTGAAATAAATGGTCTGTATATGCAGTATTACTCATAAATCTAACTTAAATGTTCCTAAAATTTAATTTACAATGTTTTATTTGAAGATTTTTTGAATATTATTTATTAAACCGTTTTCCTATTTCATTTTTTTTCTAAATTCTTTTTAGTTATACAATAAACAGGAACTCCTTTTTCCATAACCGTGTAGCAAGAATTGCAACTTATGCATTTCGCTGGTGCAGTATCACCATTTTGCCATCGATTAGGAAGTTCTGGCTCATAAATTAAAGGTCTACTTAATGATACAAAATCAACCTCATTATTTTGTAGAATCCTTTCAGCTGATATGGGATTTCTAATTCCTCCTACAAGTATTAGAGCACAATTTTTCAAAAGTGGTTTTATTTTTTTTGCTATTGGTAAGAAGTAGTTTTCATCATTAGGCTTTTTAACTACTTTACTGGGAAATGTATTTTTTTCAAACATCTGCGATTCTCTACCTCCTCCACTTGGTTCAATTGCATCAAAACCTGTGTTAGCAAGTATTTTAGCAAGTTTAATACCTTCATCCTCTATTAACCCATTTGGAATGACATCCACAACTTGAAGTTTTATTATAATAGGGAATTTCTTTCCGATTTCATCTCTTAATCCATTATATATGTCTTTTAAAATTCTTGTCCTATTTTCAATTGAACCACCAAATTCATCATTTCGCTTATTAGTAAAAGGTGATATAAAATTACATAGGAAATAGCCGTGAGCAGCATGAAGTTGTACCATATCATATCCACACTCATAAGCTCTTATACCAGATGTTACAAATTTTTGTATGAATTCCTTTACTTCTTCAGTAGATAATTCTCTTGGTGTAATACCAGTGCTTTCTGAATGAATAGGTGACGGAGCTACAGTTGGATATTTAGGATGATAACCTAAACGACCAGTATGAACAAGTTGAATAGCAATTTTCGTATCACTAAATTCATGAACTTTATTTACGAGTTTTTTGTGTCCAGGATTATAGGAATCATCATACAAACATGCTTGATATTGCCCTCCAGTTCCACTTGGATCGACTGCTGTTGCTTCTGTAATAATTAAACCCGTACCGCCTTCAGCTAAAATTTCATAAAGTTCAATGAATCTATCTCCAATATAACCATATTTCTCAGCTGTATTTGTAAAAGTTGCACTTCGTACTATACGATTTTTTATTTGAACATTTCCAATCTTTTTTGGACTGAATAATGTTTCCAATGCCATTTTAATCGTTTTTGATAATACTTTTATAATAATAAATTATATGCTTTTTCAACCAAAATGAAGGAATAACAATGTTAAAAATAAAAAGATGGAAAATTGTTATTCATAAAGATAACACCATTCCATAACAGAAGCTTATGGATCTATATCATTTTCATACAATCATATTATTTTTTCTAACTGATTTTTAGTTATGCAATAAACTGCACCATCTCTAAATCTTGGAAAGCAATTATTGCAACTAATGCATTTTGCTGGCGAATGATCTCCTTCTTTCCAACGATTTGGAAGATCTGGTTCATATATTAAAGGTCTACATAAGGAAATAAAATCTGCATTTTTATCTTGAATGATTTTTTCAGCTTGTAATGGATCTCTAACACCACCCACTAAAATTAATTTACAATTCTTCATTAATGGTTTTATTTTTTTAGCATAAGGTAAGAAGTAGTTTTCATCATCAGAGGATTTAACAATTAGACATGGATATGATTTTTTTGTTAGCACTCTTGTTTCTTCACTCCCTCCGCTTGGCTCAATAGCATCAAAACCAATTTCAGAGAATAATTTAGCAAATTTAATCCCTTCTTCAAATTGAAGCCCATTTGGGATATAGTCATCAATCTGGAGTTTAATCATTATTGGAAATTTCTTCCCTAATTCATCTCTTAAACCATTATATATATTTACTATAATTCTAGCTCTATTTTCAATACTTCCACCGTATTCATCTGTTCTTTTATTTGTATATGGTGAAATGAAATTACTCAAAAAATATCCATGAGCAGCGTGCAATTGAACCATATCATAGCCACATTCATACCCTCTTCTTCCGGTATCTATAAATTTCTGTATTAGTTCTTTTATTTCTTCAATTCTCAGTTCTCGTGGTGTTATGCCTGTTTCTTTTACAGGGATAGGTGATGGTGCTACCGTTGGATATTTTGGATGATAACCTAAACGACCTGTATGTGCTATTTGAAGGGCAAATTTTACATCTGAGTATTCATGAACCTTTTTTACCAATTTCTTTTGACCAGGGATAAAGGAGTCATTATATAAGCACTCTTGATATGGACTTGCAGCACCACCTGGTTCTACTGCGGTATAACCAGATATTATTAATCCTGTTCCTCCACTTGCTAATTTACTGTTGATATTAATAAGGCTCTGTCCGATATAACCATATTTTTCTGAACTTGCCATGAAAGTGGCTGAACGCACAATTCTATTTTTTATTTGAACGCTTGCTATTTTTTCTGGGCTGAAAAGATTTTTTAATTCCATTTAAATCACATATTAGAAAATACTAGGAGATTATTTATTCTTACCATTATAAAAAATATAGATACCTCTACATAATAGGAAAATCAGATGTAATTCTTATTTATAACAAACATTAAGAAGTGGAAAAAAGATAATCATTAGGTAGAGATCGATATAGAACGATGTATAGGATCTGGAGATTACCAAAATATATGCTCTACTGGAGTATATAAAGTTATTAATGGAAAATTAGTTACTGAAAAAATTGACGAGTGCATAGAATATGGAGCATGTCAAGACATATGCTCATTTAATGCAATACTACGACATGCTGCATGGAGATAAAAATATGAAAAAGTTATTAATACAGAATATAAAAAAACTAAATTTTTTAAATAAATAAACTGGATTAT
>JBHLQA010000050.1:0-12771 GCA_048885285.1 Candidatus Odinarchaeota archaeon | reverse complement strand
AAATCCGAAAACTTCAAAATTTTGGGATTTTCAAGTTTTTAGAATTAATAATTTCATAAAAGAAACTTTATGAATATAAAAAAATATGAAAAACTAATATAATGTATATTTTAAGAAATAATGTTATTGATATTTTAATAAGAGTAAAAATTTTAAAATTTTAATATTCACGGCTTTTGGAGGTTAGTAATAAACTTTTTTTGATCTCCGATTTGTTAAACTTTTAATAAATTTTAATTTATGATTAATAATAAATCAAGTAAAAAAATTGAAATATGGATAAAGGTAATTTTTCAAAAAATAAAGAAACTACGCTTTTACTAAATAAAAATTAAAATTTAATTTTAGTCGGAAAAACTAATATCAAATTAATAAAACGATCTCATTTTCGATTCAGTATGATCTCTCCGAGAAAATTCTCGAGATAATGTCTTTCATTGATTTGAATCATAACATTTATATAATAGAAATGTGTAGTTATATTTAATTAACATCTAAAAAATAAATTAAATAAACAATTTGTGGAGGAATAATAATGGCTAAAAAGAAAGCTCCAGCTAAAGCAGCAAAAAAAAAATCTGAAGGATATATTGCAAAAGCACCTATCAGAAGATTAATGAAAAAAGAAGGTGCAGATCTGGTTGCTGCTGAAGCTCTAGATAAATTAATTGATTTCCTTGAAGGTAGTGCTGCTACAGCAACTAAAGACGCAATTAAGATTTGTAAGGCTGACAAACGTAAAAGAGTTACAGCTGCTGATATTCGAAATGCAACAAGGTAAATCCTTTATATTTTTATAATTTAAGATTTTTTTTTCTTTTTTATCTTTTAGAAGTTATCAAAAAATTTTCTATTTAGATAGTTTTTAATAGATTCCTCTAATTTTTTCTTCACAGAATCAAGACTTTCAGGTAAAGGACGAGTTTCTCCTATAATATCTATAAATCCAAGCTCAGAACCATATCGAGGTACTATGTGAATATGTAAATGTTCAATACTGCCCCCTGCATATTTTCCCTCGTTTAAGCCTATATTGTAGCCTTTTGGATTATATAAATCATTTAATAATAATTGGAGTCCTTGAATTATTCTTGTGATATGTATGAGTTCTTCTTTAGTAAGTTCAATAAATTTAGTTATATGCCTTCGTGTAACAATTAACAAATGAGCAGGATTAAAAGGATATAAATTTAAAACAATAAAACATAAATTATCTTCATAAATTTTTAGGGATTTAACCCTTTCGTCATTATCCCTTACAGAACAAAAAATACAATCTACATTAGGTTTCGCTTTTCCCTGAACGTAATCTAATTTTCCTAATGCCTGTAACCACTTTTTAAAAATTACTTTTCACCTCTTTTTATAAGTTCAGAATTATGTGTATAGAGAAAAATTGGAATCATCAGAAAATTCTTTAGATTTCATAAAATCATCCGGGTTTAACTTATCTGCGCAATATTCTCCAAGGAGTATATTACTATATGCTCCACTATTAAATACCTTACGAATTCTTTTATAAAACGAATTTTTCGATATATATCCATCCTTATTTAGAAAAACATGGTCTATTATTTCATATCTATGATTTTTCATATCAATTCGATAAAAAACGTCCTTTAAAAGAAATGATTTTCTTAAATCCATGAAAAAATTCATTTTTTTAGAAATTTCTAAAGAATTTAAAGCTTTTATATGAGGTTCTGAAATTTGAACTCCTAAACTTACTACTATTAGGTTCTTATTTTTAGGTTGAAATACAACCATATTCCTGCCAATTTGACGTCCTAAAGAATTTATTCCAGGAGGAAATACAAATTGAAAACCAAATTCAACTTTAGGATCAGATATCTTTCCTCGTAATAATCCCTCATCTAATAAATAATCTTGGATAAGTTGTTGTATGTTATTTTTTTCATTTGACATTATATTCAGTATAGTTAAAAATGAACTGGATTTTATATTTTTTTTTCAAGTTAAAATAAATATTCCAGTTTTTTAATAACCGAATAAATGAATTGAAGATTAATATTTACCTTTTGGTCTGGGTTGAGGTTTAATTCCTGCTTCTTTTAATTTAATTATATTATTTTCTAGCTTTTCTGCAGGTGTACAATATACAACTTGTAAAGAATCAAGTTCGATATAGATATTCCCTACAATTCCTAATCCCATTAATTGATTATCTTTATCAATAAAGGTATGATCTATATTCATTTTAATTGTCTTCTTACCACCTTCTATTTCAACAAGTTGAGGTTGACAAGCAGTATATCCAGTGCCTCGATTTTTAAGTAAATAATTCATCAAAGCAAAATCTAACTCATCGTTTATTTCTCCGTGTTCCTCGAGGATCTTTACCACACTTGGATTCTCCATTTTTATGAAAATTAAAATTTTCTTATTATAATTAAAAACAGTAGACCTAATTTTTATTTTTTTTGTTAGCTTAATATAAAAAAAATATAAAGTAAAGAATTAGGTAAAATAATTCTAATCTTTTTCTTCTAAAAAAACCTCATCAACACTATGCAGGGCACAATTCATTGAATCCAAAGACTCTATTATTTCATCAAGCGAAAGATTCATTCCTTCAATATTCATATGTAAAGAAGCTGTTTTTTGATCTAATTCATCAACTTTAATGCGGACTTTTGTCACTCCGTTAATTTTCATTAAAGTGCGAGCAACTAAATCAACTCCTGGCCTATGAGGTTTTAAAATGTCGAGATAATACTCTACTTTCATTATTTTATATTAAACCCCTGAGTGTAATTGTAGAATAATAGTTATAATCTAAATTTTGTAGATATTTTATTAATTTTTTTTTTAATTTATAAAAGTTTCTTAATTTCATCTATTAATTTTTTCGGTATTTCATTTTCTTTGATTATTTTATCTGCTCTCTGAAGATTTTCAACTTTTGCAAATTTCGTGTGGGTAGCAATTGAAAATGCTCCTACATTGAGAGCTGCTTCAATATCACGGATATTATCTCCAATAACCAATATTTCATCTGTTTTAACGTTTAATTGTTTGCATATATAAGTTAAATGATCTGGGTGGGGTTTTAAATTAGCAATATTATCTCGTCCTACGATTAACTCAAAGTAATGTAATAATCTCACTTTTTTAAGCGAAAATTCTGCATTATATCTAGTATTAAAGGTAAAGATAGCTTGTTTTAAATTATTTTTTTTAGCAAATTCTAATACTTCATTTATTCCATTAATCATTACCGCATCTGCAGCAGCTTCATATTCAATCTTAGTGATTTCACAGTTTACCTCTTCTATAATTCTATTAATTCTATTCTTATGAAACCCCTCTTTTTCAAAGAATTCTCTGGCATACTTTATATTCTCTAAAATAGAAAATTTAACTGTAAGGTATTGTTTAGGAACACCATTTTTTTTTAAGATTTCTATCGCTCTCTTTCGCGCTCTTAGATAATCTATTTTAAAATGAATTAATGTTCCATCTAAATCCCAAACTATAGCTTTAATAGGTTTTTTCTTATGCATTTAATATACCAAATCTGTATAGATAGGACCTTTTGGAGTTAGTTTTGATTCTTTTAATTTTACTTGATTAATATTAAAGATTCCAAACTCCAAATCCCTGTTCTCATTAATTAAATTCTTAAGTGAATCAAAAGTTTTATAATTTATTTTATTTTTTTTTAGTCTACCAATTGTAAGATGGGGTTTGAATTTAGTTCTTTTATCACGTTCAATTTTGAGTTTATTAAAAAGGAAATCTTCAATAGAATCCTTAATATTTTGTAAAAATCGAATATTACCATGAAGTTTTATCCAAATAACAGAAAATCTATTAAATTGTCCAACTCCATTTAATCTGTATTCAAAATTCTCTCCATGAAACAATTTATCATTAATTTCCTCTTGTAAAATTGAATATACTTTTGGTGTTAGTGTTTCAGGGATATTTCCTAAAAATTTCATTGTCATATGGAGATTTACAGGTTCAACAAGTTTAATTTTTGATTGATTTTTTTTTAATCTTTGAGAGAATGAGATAATCTTTTCTATTGTATCTTTATCTTTTAATTCAATAGCTATAAATGATCTAATAGTCTTCATCTTTTTCCCAATAACTGAAAATCCTCCATTTTATTTTATCCAATTGTTTTCTATGTTCAGGAATAATGTGAATTTTTTTTAAATCTTCTAAGGAAGAAGATCTTATAATCTTAATTATATCTTTTAAAAATAGAATAGTCATTTTAGCTCTTGTATTTGCATCAGCAGAGGCGTTATGAGGAAGCAAAATCATTCGAATATCAGGTTGTCTTTTTTTTATATTTTTTAGCCTTTTAAGAGTTTTAGAATCAATAGGTTCTATTGGGAATACATCAATAGCAATATTAATCCTTATTTCTTCATTTTCTAACATGTCTAATAAAGTTTTAAAATCCAAAACGCCTCCTCGAGCGGTATTTATCAACAATGCGCCTTTGTTCATTAAGCTTAATAAGTTTCGACTTACTAATTTTTCAGTATACTTATTTAAAGGAATATGTAAAGTTATTATGTCTGACTCTTTAAATATATCTCTAATATCTTCTTTAAATTGGACTAAAGGATAATTCTTCTCAAATGGTTTTTGTTGTTCAATGTCATAGTAAAGGATTTTAATATCCCAAGAATATAATTTTTTCACTATTTCCTTCCCAATCTCACCCAATCCAATAATACCAAGAGTTTTATCCGTAATAACTGAGGATAGCGATTGATCCAAATCCCATTTATCATTAGAAGTCCATTCTTCATTCCATACATAAGAATGTAGATCTATTAAATTCCTCAAAATGGCCATTATTAGCGCTATCGTGTAATCTGCCACAGTATTATGGAGTATACCGGGAGTGTGAGTAATTAAAATATTATTTTCTTCAGTTCTTTTAATATGATTATATCCTGCTGTTGATGTAGAAATGGCTAAAATGTTTGAGTTTTTTAATATTTTTGAAGATATTTGATGACTTAAGTGGCATCCAAGAAAATCAGGATTGAAATTTTTAATTTCTTTTTTAAGCTCTTCTTCTGATGGAAATCTTCCATCGAAAATTTTAATTTGGGATATCCTTTTTAATTCTGTCCATAATTCTTTGATATTATTACGATATGATTCAGAAATTTTCTCATTAGAGCCAATCTCCTTAACTGAGAATACATTCGAGGTAAAAAATACTTTAGGTTTAGAAGTCATATATCTAACAAGATCTTTTAAATATTTGATTTTTATAGTGAATTGAATATATTTGTATCTTTTTTATAATCAAGATTTAAAAAAATTAAATCTATATTAAAATTAAATAATCTTGATGATGATAAAAAATGGCGAAAATTAAATGTCATTTATGTAAAAAAGAAATTGTTGGAGGTGCTAGTATAGAAGAGTTCGATCCTAATGAGCCAACAACAATATATGTTTTCTGTTCTGAATCTTGCAGAGATAAATGGATTTCTAAACAAAATAAAGATGATAAATAAGTCCTTTTTTTGAATTATCTCTTAATTTTTTCTGGAAGATTTAAACCAATTTTGTCACTAAAAATTTTACAGTATTCTTTATTAGCCCATATATGCCTTTTAAATTGTTTATAGTAATCAAAAATTGGGATTCTTTTATATGTTAAATCTGCAGAATCAGATAGAATTTCAAACACTAAACTAATTTTTCCAAATCCAAGAATCTCTATTGGTATTTTACCTTTTTCTGGATGGATAGTATTAAGTTATCTTTCAAATTCTTTTAATAATTCGAGATTAATTTTCATAATTCATCATCAATAATTAAGGAATATCTAGTAATTCTAGTTTAATGTCATTTTTATTTAAAATTATAAACATTAATCATTTTATTTTCTTTAGTTATATTGAAAAAATGGAATTTTGATATTTCGAGAATTATGGTGCAGAAGTCTTAGAATATAATATTTTAGAAAAATAGTGATTCAATGGCTCATCCTTTATGGTTTGTAAAATTGCTTAAAAAGATATTTCCAAATATTAAACTCATTGTTAAATTAACAAATGTACCTATTTTAGGTACTATTTTCGATCAGCTCCTTTTTAGAGGAGATGATATTATTTATCTGCCAATGGATAAAATTATTGAGATAAATAAACCAATAGGAGAATATAATGAATATGTATTACCTTCTCAAGTGTTAGAATATTTCATAAATAAAGTGAAATGTCATTGGATTATGAATTTCTGTATTTGCAGATCAAGTATGGGATGTAAGAACTATCCAATTAATTTGGGTTGTCTTTTTTTAGGAGATCCTATATTGAATATCAACCCTCAATTAGGTAAATTAGTTTCTAAAAAAGAAGCTTTAGAGCATCTAAGAAAATGCAGAGAAACAGGATTAGTTCAAATGATTGGAAGAAATTGATTAGATTCACAATAGCTTGGTGTTAAACCAGGAAAGAAGTTATTGAGCATATGCAATTGTGATCCATGCTGTTGTTTATGGCACGTTTCTTCAATATTAAATCCTAAAATCGGCTCTAAAATTAAAAAAATGCCAGGAGTAGAGGTTAGGGTTAATGACAAATGTATTGGATGTGAATATGTATTAAAGGAGTGTGTTTTGTCGATGCAATAAAGATTATAGAGAACCATACTGTCATAAGTAATCAATGTAGAGGATGTAGTCGGTGTGTTGAAATATGCCCTCAAAAGGCAATTGAGATCATAATTGCAGATATGTTATACACTAGAAAGTCAATTGAAAAAATTGAGAAGGTAATAGATTTAGATTGAATTTGAAAAATTAAGATTTTTCTTTCCAGAAATAATTTCCTCTTTTTAAATTGTCCATTCTAGTTCTTTGTTTTAATGCAGATACTGCTTGAACAGTTTCTTTGATTGAATGAAAAACTGGTATATTAGCAAGTTCTAACGATTCAATTATTAAAGAATATTTCTGTACATATGGAACAAAACATACAACAGGTTTGTTTTTATATGCTATAATATTGGCTATTCTTCGTCCAATCTGAAAGGAGATATTAGGTGGGTAGGGTAATAGTAGTAATATAATACATTCTATCTTTTCTAAATCTGATAAGTAGCGAATCACATTTTCAATGTCCGTATCTAATACAGAACCTGTTAGATCAATAGGATTGTTAAATGATGCGATTTCTTTTGCAACAGGATTCATAAGCTCTTTTAAGTCTCTTTTTTCTTGTGGTAAAAAACGAACAGGATTCAACCCATACTTATTTAGCATGTCCGAGGCAAGTACGGCATGTCCTCCAGAAACGGATACAATTGCTATATCTCCATTAGTTATTATATTTTTTCCAAAAGGGTTTCTACGTTGTGATAGTACATCATATACCTTCAAGCATGTCAGTAACTCTCTTTCAGAATGAGGTTGAATAATAAAGTGTTGTCTTAATGCATTATAAATAATTTTAAAATCCCCTGCTAAACTTGCTGTATGTGATTGAGTTGCAACCTTTCCTTCTCTAGTTTTGCCTCCAAAGTACACTATTACAGTATCATTTGTTTTTTTTGCTAATTGTAAAAATTCCCTCGCTCTCCCTTCTTTAAAACCTTCTAAATAAAAAGCGATATTTGATGTCTCAGGATCTATTTGACTAAAATATTCTAATAACATAACTTCATCTACAACAGCACGATTACCTATAGATACTGCGGTTGAAACTCCAATATTTCTCTCGAAAAATTTATTAAAGAATTGATCAACAAGCACGCCCCCTGATTGACTAATTAATGCTACGGATCCTTTTGGGGGTTTTGTGATACGTTCTGTAGGCAGAAAAATTGTATCTACGAGTGGTGGAGCATAAACTCCAAGACAATTAGGACCTAATACAGCAATATTGCTGTTATAAGCAATTTTTACTAACTCTTCTTGCCTTTTTTTGCCCTTTCCCCCAATTTCAGCAAAACCACTTCCAATTATTACCGCTGCAGGAATTTTTAAATCTGCACAATCTTGAATATATCTTAAAGTATCATCAGGACCAACCGCAATCACAAGAAGATCTGGAATCTCTGGTAATTTATCCAAACGTTCATATAATTGGATTCCTTCAATTTCTCCAGCATTAGGATATATTCCATAGACTTTTACTTGCATTTCAAATTCATTCTTTAATAGAATTATTCTTCCTGGACTTAAAGGATTTTTCTTGGAAATTCCTACAACGGCCATTGAATTTGGTTTAAAAAGTTTTTCTAAATCCATGTTTAATAGATTATTTTATTAGTTAGTATTAATATATACTTTTCCAAGATTTGATATATCGTGTAGAACTATATTAAAATTTTGAAATTCTACCAAAAAGGATTATACTTTTTATTTCGTAATTTAAAAAAATGAATCAAAAAGATTTGATTTATTTATAGAAAAGAGAAAAGAAAAATTAAAAAAATCACTAAATATTCTTATAAATTAACTAGATCTTAAAATTCATATCCACATTTTTTACAAACATGTTTTTTAGCATACATGGGAATATGTCCTACGTATGAGAGAACTTTACCTTTATCTTCAACAGTTTTTATGTCGTTTCCAACGGCGCCACACATTGGACATGTAATTCTCTCATCACTAGCGAATCCCCCTGCTCCAATATCGGGTGGTTTCAATTCTTCTAATTCCGATTCAACTTCTTGGAGATGTTCTGATGTTGACTCTAAGACTTGTTCTTTCTCGTTAATTTGGTCCGTTAATTCTTGAATTTGAGTATCTCTTTGTAAAAGAGTGTTATTTAATTCACTTAATTGTGAATTTAATTGAGTAATTTCCCCTTGAGCTTGAGTAAGCTCACTTTCAGTATCAGCTAATTTAGATTTTAATTCATCAACTTGAGAAGTAAAATTACTTGTTTCTCCTTCTTTTGTCGATATAGTATTATTTGCTTCGATTAATTGAGATTCTAAGGTTGAAACTTTCTCTTGAGCAGTATCTAATTCTGAAGTTAAATTTTTTATTTTTTCTTCAGATTCGGAAGCCTTATTTTCACTAAGGGATAAATTGTTTTCAAGATCTTCAGATTTGCTTTTAAATTCGGCTAATTCTTGCTTAAGTTCATTATTTTCAGTATTTAAATTTTTAATTACTTCTTGATCTTCCGATTTAACCTTCTTAAGTTCACTTCGAGTTTCTGTCAAATCATTTTCAGTCTGACCTAATTTGGATTGAGTTTCATCGAGATTATTCATTGTATCGGCAAGTTTATCTTTTATTTGAGTTAATTCGTTCTTAGTTTCAGTTAATTGTTTTTCTAAATCATTAACTTTAGTTCTGAGGTCCAGTAAGAATCTACCTTCAACTGACAATTTCTTTTCGGGTTTTTGTTCCGCTTTTGCCCAGTCAATACTAATTATATTTCACCTTATTCAATTTTTTTGTTTAATGAATTGATTTTATGAATTAAATATGTTAACAATATATGAATTATAGTGTATTAAGTTTTTGGATATTTTTAATTTTGAAATTCAATTGCTAGAATTAAATATGATGATTTAATTATTTTTAAAATGATAATATATTATGAAGAAATGATTAGTGACGTATGATTAGAACAATGCAAAATAGAGATAATTCACAATTCAAAATCGATTATATTTCGACCTCTGGAGTGTATAAAACACCATTTACTCTAATTATCCTAATACAATTATTTGTAGGATGTTTAGTGGTCATTTCAATTAATTTATGGTTTTACAATGATCTATTTTTCCTTCTCACAGGAAAGAGATTTCTATCATTTGTATTAATTGGTCAATGGTGGGAATGGTTACTACTTCCATTGAATATTTATGGGAATCTTTTATTATTTGCATTTTCAATTATTTTATTTTCGGCATTTCTTTTTAAAGTTTTAAATAAAATATATCCTCCAAGGGAAGGTGTATTTGAAAAGGGTAGTAAAGAATGGAAATACACTCATCGAAGATTTTGGATGGCATATTTTCCAATTTGGTTAGCAAGATCATTACCGCTACCTTGGTCCGATATTTTCGTTTATAGATTTTTAGGAGTACATATAGGTAGAAATGTTGTTGCTTATGAAGGTTATATTGATCCTGAATTTGTTGAGATTGATGATTACACTATGACATCACTTAATATTTGCATTTTTTCTCATTTAATTTATCATAACAAAATTTTAATTAAAAAGGTAAAAATAGGGAAGACTTGCATTATTGGACCTCAAACAATCATTAGTCCTGGGACTGTACTTCAAGATGGAGCTATTTTAGGAGTTAATAGTTATACCTGGGTTAATCAAATACTCGAAGGAGAGTTAATCCATGTTGGAACCCCAGTAAATAAAACACTTCAAATTCAATCGGTAGAAGAATCCATAGAAAAAGCGGAGAGAGTTAAGGGAGGATATCAAGAAAAAATTAATAATTTAGATAAAAATAATATTAGAGCTAATAGATAAAAAATGTTTTCTCCTGCTAGTTTGAAGTGCGATTCCCCAACTCCGATTGATGAGAGAATTAGAAATAAATATCTAATTTTATATTTCATCAATATCATATTAAGTATTATTCCATGCGGTTTGTTTGAACTAGGGTATTTAAGTTTATTCTGGAGAAAAGGAATCTACTTATTATTTTTTTTCCTGTTACCTCTAAACATCATATTGTTAATCTATATATTACAATTTAGTGCAATACTAATTTCTATTTTATTTTTAACTGTTGTAAAGTTAATATATCCTCCAAAAGAGGGTAATTTTAAGAGAGATTTGAAAGATAAGGATTATCTTTATTGGAATATAAGAAATATTATTAAGAAATGGCCACTTTTTATTATGGCATCAAATCCTTTTCCTTGGTTCAAAAATCGTTCTACACTCCGATTTTTTGGAGTGAAAATTGGAAAAACTGGAATACATGATAATAGCTGGATCTCTTCTGAATTTGTATCTATTGGCAAAAATGTTATTATTGGAATGAATAGTACTTTATTGAGTTTTGGAATTGAACAAAATACATTTATTTTAAGAAAAATTATTGTTGAGGATAATGTAATCATAGGCGCAAAATGTGTAATACTACCTGGGACCCATATTAAATACAATACAAAATTATCTGCTCATTCATATACTAATTTTAATGACATTTTAAAAGAGAATTCAATTTATATAGGCCATCCCGCAAAATTAAAAGAAAGGTAAATAATGATGATATTTGAAAAGAGTGTTAAAATCAATTCAGAAGAGAAACATAAGTCAAAAAAGAGATTTGTAATTATATCAGATACTCATATCAATAGAGGGAGGGGATCTTTTAATCTCCATGCGTATAATTTAGGTATAGAACAAATAAATAAGATAAAAAACGTTGATCTTTATTTACATCTTGGTGATATCACACAATCAGGCACTCTTTTAGAATACGAGTATGCTATAGAGCAATTTAAAAAATTTAAGCCGATTTCTAAATGTCCATTGATGATTTTAATAGGAAATCACGATGCCATGAATGTTGGATATTTACTTTTTGAAGAAATGATTGGTAAGAGGCATTATGAATATGAAGATGATGAACTTTATGTAATTGGAATAGATAGTACTAAGCCAGACTTACCTAGTGGCATAATACATCATAATGTAATTGATGCTGTTAAAAAAAGATTAGAAAAACCAGAAAGAGAAAACAAGTTTAAGGTAGTATGTTTCCATCATCAATTAATTCCTATTCCAAATACTGGAAAGGAAAGATCAGCCATAGATGATTCAGGAGATATGTTAAAGATGCTTTTAGACGCTAAAGCAGATTTAGTATTGAATGGTCATAGACATATTTCAAATCTTTATACCGTTAGTAGTAGTGATAAAGATTTATATATCTTTAATGCAGGAACGTTCTGTTGTAATAAAACTAGATATCGAGAATTATTTACATACTCGATTATTGATATTTTTCAAAACGATCTCACATTTAAAATAATTCCAATATTAGATTCGAATTCTAAACGCAAAATTCAACGCCAAATAAATTATTATTTTCCATTAGTTATTGAAAAAGGTCTAAATCCTATTTGTAGATTTATTCAAATATCAAATTCATTAATTAATGAAGATTTAGAATCTGAAATAACTAATTTAGATAGAACTATAAAGAAAATAAATGAATTAACTAATATAGATTTGGTAGTACACACAGGTAATGTAACTCAAAATAGCTATAAGGATGAATTTAGAATAGCAAAAGACAAAATAAGTGAATTAAAATATCCCTATTTAATTGTACCTGGATATACAGATTCAAAACCACCTGCTTGGAATTATTGGAATTATTATTTTGGTGAATCTAATCCTTTATTTGAAAATAACCTGTTATATTTTCAAGGATTAAATTCTACCACTCGTGATTCTACAGATGGGTTTATAGGACGAAAAAAGTTGAATAGCTTTATCGAAAAAGTTCTATCTCTTAGTCATCAAAAGATCTTTGGAGTTTGTTGTTTTCACAGCCTAATTCCTACTCCTTTAAGTGTATGGAGGACGGAGTTAAATGATTCAGGTGATGTTCTTTCTCAATTTGCACGCTCTCAAATAGATCTATGCTTGAATAGCTCTCCCAGTATATCATTTAATGTTAAAATCGATCATACTGTCTTTTCTAATGGTGGAAATCTTAATCCAAAACGTTTTGATGAGACTTTTATTGAAATAGAAAACATAGCAATAGGAACCTATAGCCCCTTAGCTGGCTATCTAACTGAAGAGGAAT
>JBHLQA010000049.1:0-12781 GCA_048885285.1 Candidatus Odinarchaeota archaeon | reverse complement strand
TTTTGATTTGCAAAAAGATGGAAAATCAGAAGAGTTCATTAAATTAAAAGTAGAAAAGACAAAAAATAATTTCTTAAACTCACCCTTCTTAATTTTACTGTGTATGGATACTTCAGATTTAGAAATATATCCAAATTCTAAAAGAAGAAAAAATGAATTTTTATTAGGAATACAAAGCATAAGTAGTTCAGCAACATATTTACTTCTTTCTCTCGAAATGAAGAACCTCGCAGCTTGCTGGTATTGTGCTCCACTTTTTGCCGAGGATATAATAAAGGAACATTTGAAACTTCCTGAAAATTATAGTCCTATGGCATTTTTTACAGTCGGATATCCAATTGAATCGGTAAAAGCTCCAAAGCGTAAAAAATTGAGAGAGATAATACATAAACTTAATATTTAGATTTTTTAAATTATGAAGAAGAATTTTTATGTTATTTTAGCTGGAGGCATTGGAGCAGCAAAACTAATTGAAGGTTTAGTAAATGTAGTCGACCCAGAATTATTAAAGATTATCATTAATACTGGTGATGATATTGAATTGTTTGGACTTAAAATCTGTCCTGATTTGGATATAATAACTTATACATTAGCAAACTTGGTGGATAAGGAAAAGGGTTGGGGATTTAAAAATGAAACTTTTAATTGTTTAAGTATTTTAAAGAGATATTATAATACAGGATGGTTTAATGCTGGTGATTGTGATTTAGCTACACACATTTATCGAACTGATTTATTTAAACAAGGATTTAGCAAGGATGAGATTACCAATAAGATATGTCAAAATTTAGGTATAAGATCTCATCTCATTCCAATGTGTAATGAAGATGTTCAGACTTTTATTACAACTCCTTCAGAAACAATACATTTTGAAGAATATTTCATCAAACATCAATGTAAACCAGAAGTTCTAAAAATTCATTTTAAGGGCATTGAAAATTCAGTCCCTGTTAAGAATGTATTAAAATACATAGAAAATGCAAAAAAAATTATTATTTGCCCATCAAACCCAATTGTATCAATAGGAACTATTCTTAAGGTGAAAGGGATTAAAAAAGCACTTTGTAAAGTTAAAGATAAAATTTATTCTGTAAGTCCAATTATAAAAGGAGCTACAATTAAGGGCCCGGCAGATAAGTTAATGAAATCTATTGGGTTAGAAGTTTCATGCATAGGAGTAGCAAAATTTTATCAAGACTTTTTAGGACATTTTATAATTGATAATAAAGATTGTATTTTAAAACCAAAAATTGAAGAAGTAGGAATAAAAGCCTATTGCTTTGACACGATAATGGTAAACTTAAGAAAAAAAATAGAATTAGCTAAATTTATAATGGAATTATAATTAAAAAAAAAGAGATGAAAATTAGGTAGATTCTGTAGCAACTTCTTCTGCTTTTTCTTCTATAGATACCTCAAGTTCTTCTTTTCTAACATAATCCCCAACAGAAGCAAGAAGTTCTTTTATACGTCCTTCTTGCTGCAATCTGAGTATTAAATTTCTATGTTTGATAAATGAGATTAATTTAGATATTACTGGAAAGATTACCATAATTGGAGCTAATATAATTATAATTACTTCTGGAGAATACATTGCTACACTTTCGGTAATTGCATCAGGTAATTGTAATATAGTATTGAGAAACCAATGTGGATGTATAATAATATAACTTATGATTAAAAGTAACCCAACACGGTATGTAAAATTACTTATCGTAGAAATTGCTAATTTTCGGGCTTGAGGGGCTGAAGTACTCGCAGTTAACGTATCTCTGGCCTCTGGATCTTCTCGGAAAAGACGCTGTATATATCTCCCAAGTCTTCTTGTCTTAGATGCTGCTGTTACTAGTTTTTTTTCTTCTTCCTCCAACTTTTTCTTTTCTATCATTTCTTTTACATATGAAAATCGCTTGCCTGTTTTTGCAAAGAATTTACCAAGAGCTAATCCCTCTTTCTGTTCTGCTTCGATTTCTTTCAGCCTCTCTTTAGCTTCTTCTTTTATTTTATCAATATTAGCATTAACATAATGGGATTCTCTTGCAAGAATTTCCAATTGAGCTTCTAATCTATCACTTCTTTCTATGGAAGGGCTAGTTACTGTATCAGTATAATTAATTTGGAAAGCTAATTCTAAATAAATGTAAGCACAAATTGCAAATAAAATAAAAAGACTTGTTATAAATGCGAAAAAATTATCCATAGGTATTTGATTTAGACTTTCGTCAAGGGGATTAGCAGAAGCCATTTGATAAATATATTGCATATACTCGGGTCTATTTTGTGGTGGAATATTCCCAAAGAATAAATCCATCATATCATTTAAACCGATTACCATAAGAGGAAAAATTATCATAAGAATTAATGCCCCTATTGCAATAAGAGAATGTTTTGGATCATTTTTATAAAAAGCTCTAAGTGCATAAATTATGGAGATAACAAATAAAATTTGAAAAACTAACAAATAAAAATCATTAAAAAGCACACCTAATTCGTCTAATATTAAATTAGGAATGTTTTGCAATTCTGGTTGAGGAATTGAAAACCAATTACTTAGATATCTCTCAAAAAAGATTTTAACAAATTCAAGCATATATGGATTTCGAGAAAAACTATAGATCAAGCTAGCACATCCCCACGCAATAAGCAAACTAACTCCGTAAATTAAATAGGAAAAAACATTTTTTAAAGCTTTAAAAAAGGCCAATATTACGAGCTCTTCGTCAGCTGTAACAATTATTATATCAAAATCAAAAATTGATGTTAAAAAAATAAGTACTATTGAAAAGTATAAAATTATATTGATGATTTTTAAAGATAATAAATATATTCGTGCCATAGTTTAATAGGCCCTCCCTTTTTTCTTTGCTTCCATATAATTGCTTAATACTTGATTCATCATATCATCAGGTCCACATGTTATAATACTTATTCCCAGATTACGAAGATCTTGTTTAATAGTGAGAATATGCTCTAACATTTCTTCACTTATAGCTTCTGCTAAAGCTTTATCTGTTGATGAAAGGTCAATTTCATGAATCTCAAACCATGGACTGAATGGATTAATGATAATTATAGTATGATTAAAAGGAACTAATTTTTTAATAGCTTGTGAAATATCTTTAGGATTTGCCTCTAAATCAGAAATAAAAAAGACAAGACTACGCTTTTGGAATCTTTTTATAAAATGATCCATTGCTTCAATCATTTTACATTTTCCTTGTGGTTTAACTCTTGCAACAAAATCTAAAACTTGATAAAAGTGATCTTCCCCACTATCTGGTTTTAAAAAATTTAGATTTTTTTTATCTGAAAAAGTAAATACTCCAACATTATCTCTTCTGGTCAAAGCGACTTTTGTTAATAACATACAAGCTCTTATTGCATATTCAAATTTTGTATTTTCAATAGCTCCACCGGCCATTGTATCTGATGAATCAACTATAATCATTACGGTTACATCTCTTTCAGTTTCAAATTCTTTAACAATTAGAGTTTGAGATCGTGCACTAGCTTTCCAATCTATCAATCTAAATTGATCTCCGAAAACGTATTTTCGCATCCCATAAAATTCTGAGCCAAGTCCTTTTTGTTTCGATCTCTGTATTCCATAATTTAATTGTAAAGAGCGTTTTGACCCTAAAATTTCAATTCTCTTGATGTCTTCATAAGGAGGATATACAAGTATATCAGTAACACTATCAGGCACAATCCGCTCTACTGAATTAAAACCTAATCTATCTTTTAATATTGTTGATAAAGGCCCAAGAGCATATTCACCTCTAACCTTTGGTTCAAGAACATAAGAAAATTTTATAAGAGCTTTAGGTCCAATTCTAGTAGAAATAAAATTCTCACCTAATATTAATCTAAATAGTTGAGGATTATAGTTATCTCTTATTTCGATGAAATCAAAACTATTTCGTCCAATATTTTCAATTACTACTTTTACATGAACAAAATCATCCTTAAATACTTTTTCCTTCTCAAGTTCTCTATGTACTTTTAATTCCTCTATATTCATATTATAGTAGAAAACAGGCAGACTAATAATTGTACTAAATAAAAGTAAAACTGCGAAATAAACCAGAAAATAATTTACAAATGCAAATCCCGCTGTAAGAAAAAAAACAGCAAATAAGATTAACGTTCTACCTTTACCACCTAGAATTGAACTACACCATTTTTTCCTTTTTTTTTCTATTACTTTTTCTAAAATATTACAACCATATAAAATAAATAATTTATTTAGATTGGGATTGGGATTTCCTCAGTAATTGATTTAAGGATGCTCATAGTATCAAGCCCTTCTAATTCTGCTTCAGGTTTTAAGAGAACTCTATGATTTAATGCAGGTCCAACTAAAGCTCTTACATCATCGGGAGTTACATATGAACGACCTAAGATTGCAGCACGAGCTTTAGAACATTTCATAAGAGTTAAACTTGCTCTTGGTCCGCACCCTAAAGCTATTTGGGGGTGATTCCGTGTCTTTATAATAAGATCTCTGATGTATTTAAGAATTCTATCATCAATATATACTAAATTCATAAGCTTCTGAGCCGCAAGAATTTCTTCCCCATTTGTTATAGCTTCAACTGAAGGTGAATCACCTGAAATCTGTCTTCTTAATATCTCAACTTCTTCATCTTGTTCTGGATAATCTAACCATAATTTAAAAAGAAATCTATCCACTTGAGCTTCTGGTAATGGGTATGTACCTTCCATTTCAACAGGATTTTCAGTTGCAATTACAATAAAAGGTTTTTCTAAGGGTAATGTTTGACCTTCGATGGTAATTTGACGTTCAGCCATGGCTTCTAGTAATGCTGCCTGTGTTTTAGGGGCACTTCGATTTATTTCATCAGCAAGAACCGTGTTCGCAAAGAGAGGCCCTTTTTGAAGCACAAAGGCACCTTCATTTTGATCAAATATTTTAGTGCCCGTTATATCAGCAGGAAGTAGATCAGGGGTGAACTGTACTCTTCGAAACGATATTCCAAGAGTATTTGCAAATGTTTTAGCCATCACAGTCTTTCCAAGTCCTGGAACACCTTCTAAAAGAACATGTCCGTTCACAAGCAGGGCAATGAATAGTTGTTGCAAAATCTCCCCGTATCCTACGATCACTCGGCTTACTTCACTTAATACTTCTTGAGCTATTTCTCTTATTGGAGTTACATCAATCTCTTCATGGTCATAATATTTTGCCTTATCAGGAGTTTCCATATATTTTTAACCTCTTTAATATTTTTTTATTTTTTTATTTTTTTTGTATATTTAATATTATAAATTTGATTAAATATTATTAACTGCCCAACCCATCTCGAAAAATATTTCTTCGAAATCTTGTTCAGTTCTAACTTTATATTTGCCTTCTTTAATTAATAAAATCTTATCCATAAATCTGGTTAACCTTCTAATTTTTAATCTTGTTGTAGAGGGATCTTTTGCAGTAACTAAATTAATTACATTTTCAGTAGTAATTTTTCTGCCTCCCAATTGAGTATTTAATTTCCTCTCTAGTCTTCTATACAGGAGTTTTAGAGCATCTCTATATTTCGATTTTTCTTTATATTCTTCAATTTTTTGAGCAAAGAATGAGGATGTTCGAAATTTAGCCATTTCTTCTTTCTTTTCTTCCGCTTCAGCTATTTTTTCTTCTTCTTTCTTTTTATCTTTTTTCGGGAGATATTTTCTTAATGTATAAAAAGCTAAAAGAGGATAAATCCAAGCTGTGATAGGATTTGTAGATAAATGAACAATATATTGCATTACATAACCAAATATTCCAGCAGATGAGAGATCTCTTGAGTATTCTGGTCTTATATGAGCCTCATCAAATACTATTGCCCAATCATCTTTATTTTCTCCTTCGTTGGCATAGGTCAACCACTCAATAATGTTTAATCCAAATCGTAAATTATCATATCCAAGGCTTACATTAGTTAATTCATTGTTGAATAAACTCGCATCTGCGCATGCAAAAGTGCGTTGTGTACCACTATCGTGTGCTAGAAATACGCTTTGAGGATATCCTCCAAGGGGTAAACTTGTTGGAAATGGAATAGGTAGGGCATCTGCCATTACACTCATAAAACCTAAATCAAGATCATCTTCAGGAGAATTATATCTTTTATTGCCATCCTTATCAATAAAGCCATAATCTGTGGTTGATCCTATTAATGTCCATCCAAAAGCCTCAATAAAGGGTCCACCCACCGCACATGATGCTTTTGAGAGAATGACTTCATCCACACCTGCAGTTGTTGGATGAGCA
The DNA here is from genome assembly GCA_048885285.1 of Candidatus Odinarchaeota archaeon. Lineage (GTDB taxonomy): Archaea > Asgardarchaeota > Lokiarchaeia > Sigyniarchaeales > SOKP01 > Loki-b32. The sequence continues at coordinate 6,504 of JBHLQA010000049.1, read as the reverse complement.
GCAAAATCCCTGATAATAGGAAATTCTGGAGTTGCATCGTTTGGATATGAAAGGTTATCTCGTAGGATCCCATTAGGAAAAATTGTTAGAGGGAATTGAATCCCCGAAAATGCACCTGCTATAAGGATTTCCCATAATAAGGTGCTTGTAGAACCATGATCATGACATATCAAAAGCGAATTTGATCTATTAAAAAAATCGATAAAATAAGGTACTTCAAAAATAGGGTCATAAAATTGATTTGGGCCTAAAAGAATTAATAAAATGGATTTATTAAGCCTTTCAGTTGCACTCAGGCTAGATTGTACCGTCATTATATTTTTATATCCTGCGTTTTTTATTTCATCTTTGAAATCTGAAGCCCCATTCCATCCAGTATTATAAACTGAAAAGTGTTGACCATTTTCTCCATTATCAATTGCGAAGGAAAATAATGGAATAAATACAAGGATAACAACGATTAAAAATAAAGCCTGTTTATATATAGAGCCTCCCTTAATTTTTTTACGTGATTGAGATTGTCTCATTTTTTGAGAGGTTGCATTTCTTAAAAATACTAAAAACGTTAAACCACTAAAAATAGAGCCCAAATAACTTACAAGGGGGATATAGGTAACAAAAAGAGGTAAATCTTCTGGATTAATTTGCTGAAATTCCTCAATAAAATCAGTAATGATGAATCCAAAAATTATAAGGTAGATTGTTAAAAATATTAACACTATACCTTTTGAAATATTGAGACTTTTTTGAGTTGCTTTTCCAGGTTTTACCATTTTAATTTACTGTTAAATATTTAATTAATATTAAAAAATATATGAAATGGTTAAATCTACAATTTGAATGCAAAAGATTTTCCAGTAATTTCGTTGTATATATTAGAAAATAGATCTATAGTAAAATTTAATTCTTTATTCGTTGGTTCCACTCCACCATAGATAATATCTTCTATTTTTTTTATGAATGGGTAAATAGATTCTGGTTTTAACCTTTTTTCCAGTTCATTTACACAAGCAATTGCATATTCACGAATGGTTTGATGTGCTAATCTTGGTTTTTTAAATTTAATATTGATAATATCATCATATACAAGATAAATATAAGCAATTGCTTCTTTAGGTCGATTGGTATCCACTAGAATTTTAACATTTTCAAACCTTTGTCCAATATTTATTTCTGGTTCTGCTTGTTTCTTTTTTTTCTTTTTAGCCATTTTACCTTACCTATGCTTTGATTTTTTACACTAATTTATTAATTAATTTTTTTTGAACATTTATTTTTTTGTACTTATTTTAATTTAAATTGTTTTGATATTTATATAAGATTTGAATTTAGAAATTTAAGACAAAATTATATCCTGTTAATTGAAAATAGATTGGTGAAAATAATTCACATGTATTATAGAAATCCTGATCCAATATTTTGAAAGGTTTTGCATATATTATTTCTTCAACTTTTTGAATAAAGGGGTAAATTGAAGAGGGGGTTAATTTTAATTCTTTTACTGAAATAATTGCAAAATCTCTAATAGTTTCGTTAACATTTCTTTTACGATTATATTTTGCATTGATTAAATCCATATAAATTGCATTATATAGATATGATATTGACTCTTCTAATCTTCCTGAATCTTTAAGAATTTTAAGATTTTCAATTCTAGATTCAAGAGGTATATTAACTACACGTGATTCTTTCTCCCGTTTTCTATAGTAAAAAAAACCATAAACTCCTAATGCTGCTCCTATAGCCGCTAAGATTGGAAAAAAGATTAATGAAAAGAGTGCAAGTGGAGGTAATCCACCAGATGGTCCAGAGATTGGAGGAATTGGTCTTGCCTCAATAAGTATATACTCCGGGGGTGTTCTTATATCAAGCCCATTAGTTAATTGTGCCTGTATTGAAGCTGTACCATTTCCTTCTGGTATTTGAAACGTAGCTGAAAAGCTACCATCTGAAGCTGTTTCTGTAGTATTAGCTCTTATTCCGTTAAGTAAAATCTCAATTTCTCGATTACTTATTCTTAAAGAGGGATCTGTGCTAGAGAATAATGTACCTATTATTGTAAATTGCTCTCCCTCTGTAACAGTGTCATCAATATTTAAATTCCATGTAATATTAGAGAATAATGTAATATTAGATATGTAGGTTTCGGTATAATCAATATAATTATTACCTGAAAAATTTAACTTTAAAGCTAACAGATTTGAATTTGTATTAGGAACTACTATATTGATATCTCCAAATGAACCTGAAGCATTAGAATTAAAAGATCCTTCAAATAAGATGTCTGTTCCATCTGACCAAGAGTAGTTAATTATTGCTGAAGGAATATTACTTCCATTGAGAAGCTTTAAATCTCCGCTTATTGATAATTCTTCTCCTATAAGTAATGGAAGAGAGGTATTATGAATTACGTTGGTAAATGTAGAATGAGATATAAAATTAATAATAAAATGATTTAAATATACGACAGCACCATCTGGGTCATTAACTACAGCTTCAAATTTATGATCAGTATATATATTACTTGAATTAGGGATCAAATAGTCAAATTTAAACTTTCCATATTGATCGGTTAGATCAGTATATTGTGAGAGATTTACCCCATCAACTTTTAGAGAAACCGATTTACCACTCCAGTTTATTCCTGACAAATGAAATAAATGCCCTTCGATTGTAACAATTTCGTTATGATAATAACGAGTTTCATTAATCATGGAATTAGTAAGATTTACCCACCCCCATGTAGAATAAGCTATATTTGGATTTTCTTTTTTAAAATTATTATTACAAATACTCGTGAAAGAAATCTTAGATTTAATATTTAATATTGAAATAGCAAAAGCTAAAGAAAAGATTAGAAACAAAATTCTAATATTTAACTTTTTACTAATTTTATATTGATTCAATCTAAAATTCATCATTTTATCTAATTTTAATTTGATTATTATTTTAGTTTTATAATTTCTTAGGTATATTCTTGTTCAGATCCCTCAACATATTGAACACCACTCAAAATAGGATCAAAATAAACCCATATTTCAGAATCAACTCTATACTCAGGCCAATTATCATAAAGGTCAATATAAATTGATACATCGAAGAAACCAGAACCATCAGTTGTAACTGAAGCATTAAAAGTAACTACGGTCCCATCAAGAAGGTTAACTATTGTTACGTTTATATACATACCTGAAATTGCTGAGCCATTGTCCCAAGTTAATGTTCCGTTAATATGAAGTGTATCGAATAATATCCATCTATCAGAATATTCAGGGTATGTTAAATCATAATCAGTATACCACGAATCTTGTACGATATTGGTTCCAGCTGTAATATTTATTTGAATTGTTGCATAACTATGTACCGTAAAGTTGTTCAACAAAATTCCTGTATCATCAATATCTCCTGTAAAGGTAATATTTAACGAATATTCTCCTTGTGGGCATGAGAGAGAAATTTGTAAATTTGTAAAATTGAAAGTACCATCATTGTTAATTCTTAAAGAGTTTATGCCAATTAAATAGGATCCTGTGACATCATTATATGTGCTGTCCAAGAGAACAATACTTAAAACAAGCCCTCTTAAAAATACACTATTATCAGTGACATTTCCAAAGACAGAAAAACTATCTACATTTCTCAAGATTATATCATCAATCGATGACATAGCATTATCAATAGAGCTAGATATACTAACAGTGTCATTTATTATAATATATGTTGTATTGAATGATTCATATGAACCCCATTCTACTTTAATTTGATGAAGCCCAGCATGCCACCCAGTAGTGGAAACACTAAAAGCCCAATACCCATTGACACTTGCATTAGAAGCTATTAGAGTACTGGTATATACATCCGTCAGTGTAACTGATCCTGTTCCGACAAAAAAACCTTGCCTAATAATTACCTCAAAATTAATTGATTCGTCCTCATAATATATTTCAGGTGGATTAAAATTATCATAGAAAGGTAGAGTTGGGTTTCCTTCAATAAAGAGGTATATACTAATATTATCTGGATCATTAACTCTTAAACGATTGAAACATGAAGTAGTATTAGTAAGATTAGTTATATAATTCAAATTAAAATAATGTGGATAATTTGAAGATGTATAATCAAATACAGCATCAAATTCTACTTCTAATGTGTAATTTTTGGCTGGTGTATCCTCTCTTACTGAATATATAAGATCTATATCTCCAGAAGTTCCAAGCTGTAAAGATCCAGATGTTAAATTTAAATAGGAGGATACATCAGTTGCTCCATCCTTCATAATAACATTTATTTGTCCATATTTGATGGGATTATCATTTTCCACATCAATTAATGAACCAGTAATTGTGAAATATCTATCAATTGACCCCGACCGGTTAATAGCATTTGGAATTGGACAAAGATTTAATGAAACATTGATAGGTGCATCCAATATAAAATAAGAATAATTGTATAGATTATTCCATCTAGCATAAATTAGATGGGGTCCAGCAGTAATAGTATCATCCATATTGTAAAGAATGGTGGCATTTCCATTAATAGTTGTAGCGTTTCCGATGGAGATACCTTGTGTATCATCATAAAATTCTACTTTTTTTCCATCACTTATCGGAATCCCTAAAGTATGAACAAAAGCCGTTAGATTTAGGTCTTCATAACGATTTATACGTGGATTATTATAATCATCAGATGGAGTGCCATCTAGATAAAAATAAAGTGATGGTTCTGCTTCTATTTTGAGTTCTTTAGTAAAAGAGGTAGAGTTTGACAAAATTGGTAAATTAAATTGATAAGAATAAGGATACATTGACAAATCTATTGTACCATTAAAATCTAATCTTAGCGTGTAATTTCCCGGTGGTGTATTATCCTGAATTCCAAACGTTAGATCAAAAGTACCAGATGAATCTGTTTGATATGGATAACTTTCACTTGGTTCTAAATAGGAAGAATTATCAAATCCATCTTTTCGCATTATTAGTGTAATTTCTGAATAACTTATTGGTAAAGAATTATTGGTACTATCATATATTTCTCCTAAAATATTAAATTGAGTATTTACAGCCCCAGAACGGTTTATAACTTGAGGATTAGGTCCAGAAATGATATTGATAGTAGGTGTGGCATTTAAAATAAAATAGGAATAATTTTTTTGTGATCCTAATCTCGCATACAATAAGTTTGGTCCTGCTCGACAATAGGCTCCAACAAGATAATTGATTGAAGCGTATCCATTACTATCAGTCATAGCGGAACCCAGATAAAAATCACCTCTCGAATAATCATAAAAAAACACTTCTCTATTCGGATAAGGTCCTGAAGTAACTGAAAAAACTCTAGCTGTAAGATTTAGAGTCTGATAGCGAGTAGCATGAGGGTTGTTTGGATCATTAGATTCGGTTCCATTTATATAAAACAAAACATCCAATTCTTTCGTTATATTCAATTCCATTCTGTTGCTAATTGAATTAGTAACATTAGACGTTGTATATGGAGAAGGTCCCAACGGCGTGTTAATTACCCAATCTCCATTAAAATCAGCTCGTACTTCAAAATATCCATCGTCATTATGATTGATATTTAAAAAGTTAGTAAAGATTCCATTCGTGGTAGTATTAATCGATGAGGGCGTGAATGCATTTAGCACTTCCGTAGATGTACCGTTTTCAAATAATATTATATCTAACTCAGGACCCTCAACTGTGTTGTTATTCAATGGATCATAAACATATCCAACTACATTAGTAATATCTGGTTGAGCATCAGAGATATTAATTTGTCCTGGATTTACATCTGTAAGCATTATAGAAAGATTTCCTGCTATTTCCGTTACATTATAACCTACATGAGATAAATCATAACTAGCTTCAATCAGATGAGGTCCAACTGTATATGATGTGTTAAAATCAACTTGAATTGATGCTGTTCCATAAATATCTGTAACATCCTGACCTAAAGTTTGACCTGTTGTATAATCTTCGAAGGTAATAGTTAAACCATCAAGAGGGGCCGTATTGGAACTCACAGTTGCAGTTATAGTTGCTGTATCAGGTCTGATGTATGAAAATTGATCAGTAGTAACACTGATATTATATTCGCTCCTTACTAGAGGGTTTCCTCCACCATAACTTTCAAATATAATATCAAACTGAACCCATTTACCTTCCCCAGAGGTACTAGTTGGAATATAAATCTCAGCCCAGTTATAAAGATTTTTATATTTTATAGCAAAACCCTCTTGTCCCATATCATAGTCAGTAATTTTTTCAATCCCATTGCTGTTGAATCCATCAACAAATCGACTTGCTATGCCAAAACATCGAGAAAAAGCGCAAAATGCCGATGCAAAATCAGACCATACTCCTTGCTCAGTCTCACAGAACCATTCTACTATATCTGTTCCATCTGGGGCGGGATTATACTCATCAGCACTCATTGGAAATGAAAATTGATTTTGAAGATATGCTCTAATCTTATTAGCGACTGTAAATGCACTATCGCTCGGAT
>JBHLQA010000048.1:0-12830 GCA_048885285.1 Candidatus Odinarchaeota archaeon | reverse complement strand
TTATCCTGAGATAAAGGAAAAAAAAGAACCTGAACCAACACCAGCATCGTTCGAAGAATCATTGGAAGAGGAAGAAGAAGAGGAATTTGAACTTGAAGAAGAAGCAAGATTTCCTGATTATAAATATCTCAAAGTTGGAATAAATAAAGGATTAGGAGAAAATGACTATGAAGTTTCAATTGAAGGGCAATCACATGGATTCTGCAATATTCTTGTAAAACATTTATTAGAAATTAAGGGTGTGAATATTGCTGCTTATAAAGTAAATAATGTGGAATTACCAAAAATTTTTATTCGTCTTGAAAATTTGAAAGATTATAAGATTAAAGATATTTTAAATAAGGGAATTGAATCCCTAAGAGGCGAAGTTATTGAAGTCCAAAAGTTATTTAAAAAACTTACTTAAATCAATATTCTCATTTTTATGAAAAATTTATAAGAAGTCTTAATTCAACTTATCTTAATGGATTATGAGTTTTTAATTTCTGATTTAAATCTAAATAAATCACAAAAGATTATCGGAACTGATAAAGGATTGGCTAAAATCGGTGACGGAATTGTAAATCTAGCTTATTCAGTAGCAAAATCTATTTTTCTCACAAAAAACAATCCAAAGAATAATATTATTAGAACCGGAAAAAAAGTAGGTAAAGTAATATTAGAGAAAGCTCTTAAAAATGCAGAAATGAAGAATTTTGCAAAAAATAGAGCTAATGCTCATGATCTTGCTGATACAGTTGAATCAATAATAGCTTATATGTGGCTCAATAATAAAATGTCAATAAAAGAAATTATAGAATTTTTGGTTGATAATCTTTCAGGGGATCTCTATGATAGAAATGAAGAAATTGAAAGTGCTACAATCGCTTTTACTAATCTTTTAAATTATTCTAAAAAATTTCTGCCTAAAATGTAAAAATATGAAAGATCACCCCATAACAATCGGATTTGATGATGCTACCTTTAATTTAAAAACAATAAATAAATCAACTCAATTAATCGGGGTAATTTGCCAAGGAACAAGAATGATAAAAGTTGTAAGAGATGATATTATAATAGATGGTAATGATGCGACAGAAAAATTAATAAAACTCGTAAGAGGTAATGAAAAACATGTGCAATATATTTTAACTCATACTATAACTTTTGGAGGGTTCAATCTTATAAATCTAAATGAAATATATTCTAAGATAAAAAAACCTATTATTGCAATAACAGAACGAGAAGTAGATCTTAATTCTGTAAAGAAAGCTCTCAAAAGTCAATTCCCTAAGACTCATAAAAATAAATTAAGATATATTGTTGAGGCTGGAAATTTATATGAAACAGAAATAAACACCGCGGGAGGCCTTTCAAAAATATTCTTTCATTGTAAAGGTATTGAAATTAGTAATGTAGAATCCCTTTTGCAAAAAATATGTATAGATTCTAAGTTACCAGAATCTGTAAGAATGGCTCATTTAATCGGAAAAATATTTTGAGAATTTATGCTATAGTTTAATCTTGTTCTATTTCATATTCTAAAATTTCTCTTATTCTATCTCGCAAGTCTAATCTGATAGCGGACATTCCATATGTTGGTATCCCCAATTCTTTCTGAACTTTCTTAGCTTTTAATGCACCTGGAAGATCCTGTTTATTTGCAATCGCTATAATTTTAGTGTTCATATATTTTGAAAACTTTTTAAATATCTCTTTAGTTTTTCCAATATTATCTTCAGTTGAATCACATACTAACACTGTTAAGCCAGCGCCCTTTAAAAAATCCTGCCACATAAAATGATAACGTTCTTGACCTCCAAAATCCCAAATATTCACTTTTTTTCCATTGAGTACAGAATTTTCAATATCTAAACCAACTGTAGGATTTCTTTCATTCATTATTTCTCGACCTTTAAGTAAAGATACCAATGATGATTTTCCTACATTACTTAATCCTAATAAACAAATTTTCTGTTTTGTTGTATTAACTTTAAATCAACCTTTTCTAAATACATCCTTGTTAGGTAGAAAAGGCAAAGTTTGCTACAAAAATGAAAATAATATTCTTGTGTTATGAGTATATTCCAATAGAATTTAATAACAAATTAGAGTACAAATTGAATTATATACAAGCGTAGTCCTAAAAAAGTAGATAAAATTATCTTATGAAAAAAATTAATTTTAAGAAAAAATTATCAATTAAAAATAAGAATATAAGAAAAAATTTCAAAAATAGGGTTATTTATGCTCCTGTGTCAATATCCTTGACTATTCCAACGGCGACAGTTCTACCCATATCGCGAACAGCAAATCGCCCCATTTCAGGAATATCTTCATATTTTTCAAGACACATTTTCTTAATAGGTGATAACTCTACTATAGCAGATTCGTTTTTCTTAAGAAATTTTGGAGAATCTTCAATTACAGCACCAGTCTTCTGATCTAATTTTTTAACTAAACTGGAAAATTTTGCAGCTACTTGAGCTGTGTGAGCGTGAATTACTGGAGTATAACCTTGAGCTAGTGCTGTAGGATGCCAAATAACAATGATTTGCCCTGTCCATTTTCCTTTTGGTGTAATCACTGTTGGTACATTAGACGGGTGACCTAAACAATCGCCTCGACTTGCATCTGCTAACGTAATACCCCTAATACTGAACCCTACGTTGTCACCAGGAATTGCTTGTGGAATTTCTTCATGATGCATTTCAATAGATCGAATTTCTCCTTGAAATCCAGTTGGCATGATAATAATTTTATCTCCTTTCTTTAAGATTCCAGTTTCTACCCGACCAACAGGCACTACCCCAGTTCCTTTAATTCTATAGGAATCTTGGATTGGAAGTCTTAAAGGTTTGCCAGTTGGTTTCTCAGGAAGAGTAAATTGATCAATAGCATCAATTAAAGTTGGTCCATCATACCAAGGCAATTTATCACTTTTCTTTGATAAATTTTCCATTGCCATTCCACTAGTAGGAATAAATTTAACATCTTTAAATCCAATACTTTTGAGAAGATCTCCAACAGATTCTTTGCATTCGTTAAATCGTTCTTGTGAATAATCATATACATCAGCTTTATTAACAGCAACAACTAGTTGTTTTATTCCTAATGTTTGCGCCAAGTATGCATGTTCTCGAGTTTGTCCATTAGCAGCGATCCCAACCTCCATTTCACCTTTCTTCCCTGAAACTACTAAAATAGCAGCATCAGCTTGGGAAGCACCTGTAATCATATTTTTAACAAAATCGGCGTGTCCTGGTGCGTCAATAATTGTAAAGTATTTTGTTTTAGTTTCAAATTTTCGAAATGCAAGATCAATTGTAATGCCTCTCTGCCTCTCCTCTTTTAATCGGTCAAAAACAAATGCATAAGACCAAGAATCTCTGTCATATTCTTTCGCGAGTTTTTCTAATTCACGAGCTTCTCTGTCAGTAACCGCACCTGTTTCAATGAGCATCGCACCCATCATGGTGGATTTACCATGGTCAATGTGTCCTATAATTACCAAGTTTAAATGGTCCTTATCAGCCATCTTCATCAACTTATTTAATTTTTTATAGTTTAAATCTTCTAACTTTTAATTATTTAATAAAATTATTTTTATTAGATGTTAATTGTAAATGTTGTTGAGTTTATATTTTTTACTATAATTAGGCATTTACTTTGAATTAAGTTAGTTCTATAAATATTTTTCTTAGTGAATAGAATTCATTTCAAGATTTAACTTATAGATAATACTTGAGAAGTACTGAATTATTCTATTAATTTTATATTTTCTTTTATTTTTTCATAAATACTCTCAACTTTAGAAGCAACAATAGTTAATAATTCATTTTTTTGCTGAAGTTCTTCAATTTCATGATTTTTTTTTTTAGAAGTGAATTCTGAAAGTTGTTCTTTAGTGGTCATTTGTTTTGCATAGAATTTAAACATCTGCAAAAGCTCATTTAATGCTTCCTCTCTAAAAAGAAGGATAAACTCTTTTAAATCTCTAGTTAATGTCTTACCGATGCGTAGATTATTGATAAGTTCTTTTAGTTCTTCTAGATTTTGCTTATTAAATAGAACATTTTCCATCATTCGTTTTAGATTTTCTTCTTTAGTGAACTTAATTTTCATATATTTTACTCCCTTTTGTAGATATAATTTTGAATTTTAATAAAAAAGTTATAGAGAGATTCATATGCCTCTAAGGCTATTTTTTTTGGATTATCAATATCTAAGTTGATATTCTGGTGTTCATTGATATAATTTTTGAGTTGTTCAGCTTTAAAGGGAAAATCCTCAATTTCTTCTAATAAATTGAAAAAGGGACCTACTTCAGAGGGCATTACAGCACGGTCAATATTATAATATTGACGATATACATTAAATAGGAATTTTTTTATAATTATTTGCTCAATTTTAAGGGCATTAGAATATTGTTCTTTTTCTATGAAATTGTATATTTTAAATATATCATAGTTAAAATCACTGAATTCACGTGCTAAAGCTTCTATTAAATTATCTTGTTGAACAATATATTTTCGTGTTTGAGAAGGGAAGAAATCCTCTTTTATCTGTTCTAAATTGACTTCTGGAGTACTTCCTTTTGCGGTATAATAATCATCTAATGCTTGGTAATATTGATTCCCTATTTTGTATGAAGTGGCAAGTGTTTCCGAACCGCTCGCCCTTCTGGAATGATCTTCTACTAAATATCCCTGCTTTACCAATATTTCAAAGATCTCATCGCGGATCTTTTTCATATAACTTCTGTTATTGGTTCTTTGCCGTAATTTAGGATATAAGATCTCTTTCAATAGTTTTTTTACTTTATCCTGATAGAAATTTCCAATTCCGTCAAATGAGCTAATATTTGTAAAAAAATTAATAATTTCATCAATATAATAATAATATTGCCCAAGATCTTTCTCAAAGATAGTCTGTCGTGCTCCATCTAAAATTCTTCTTTCATGTTCCCGTAAATCATAGCCCTGTCGTGTCATGAGGATAAGAATTTGATCATAACTCATATCGTCTTTTACCAATATTTTCTTCCAGTTAAGTTTTGCAGGAAATGACTGATGAATATCCTCTCGTTTTACGAGAATATTATTATCTGTCAAATCTTTAAGATATTCAATTTGATATTTCCTATGTCGTTTATCTGAATATTCTCCAATCCCAGGAGTCTCCTGGAGACGTAATATATTTTGGAGTATTCCGATATCTCTTTTGTCTGTCGCTCTAAATGTTATGATATTGTGAAAATACGTAAAAATATGAGGATGGAGATAATGTATTTGATTTGCAGAGCATATAAATCCGAAATCTTTGTTTATGAGAGGGTCAAGAAAAGAACTAATCTTCCCATAATTCCACCGAAGATCTAAAAATCGTTGCTCAAAAAAAAGATCAATATAAGGAATTACTATAATCTTTGGAATGTAATCATCACTGTGTTTTGTATAATGAATAATTTTGGCTAAAATAAGAAATGCAAAGAACAGTTGTTTATTGAGATCTTTTAAAATAGAAAGATCTATAATAACAGATCGTTCACTGCGAATAAAATCATGAGCCGAAATCTTATTAGAGCCTTGGAAACTCTGAAAGTATGTTTTATCTTGAGGGGTAAGATCAGAAAAGATATTCTGAAGGGTGTAACTTAAGGGGGTTTTTTGCCAATCACTTTGGGTTTGTGCTTCTAATGCCATTGACGATAAATCCATATCAGGATTTTTACTTATAACACTTCTAAACATATCAATGGTCCTATGATCTTTTTTGAATGCTAATGCAAATGCATCAAACATATGCTCAATATAATCCGTATTATGAGTATCATAGGGAATATCAGAAATTAAAGGGTTGGTAGTAAAGGCTGTTCCTAAACGAAAATGAGAAATAGTATCAATAGTAGGGGTTTCTTCAAAAAAGGAGAGAATTTTTGTCCATTGCCCGTTAAAATCAAAGATTAACGTAGGTTTTCCTTGAGTTATTAACTCAGAAACTATTTTCATTGCTGCCAATTGTCTATGTTTGGTAATACCATTTACTATGAGTAAATTCTTTGCTTGCTCATATAACAAACCGAAAGGTATTTCTTTTTTAAGTACCTCTGTATTAATCGTATGACCAATGATAATAAAATTTCTTAAGAACGTAGGGGTGTTAAATTCAGCAGGTAGTCTTGATTCTATAGATCTTCGCAAAACAGAAACTGGAGTGCTTAATGGAGTTAATGTATCTCCTTGAAGCATAAGGTAATAGAGATGTGATCCGTTTATCTTAAACTTGTTATGCTTAAATACTGAAAAAAGATAGCTCATGGTTAATCGATTTGTCTTTAAGTCTTCAATTTCGAAACTCTGGAAATTGCTTTCAAAAGCTCCTCTCAATGTATCCATTTGAAAGTTAAGAGTCTCTTCCATTTCTTCTATGATATCGCTCTCAAGAGTATTAGTGAGTTTATAGTTATTTATGGCAAAGGTTAAAAAACTATACCACATCCCTTTCCGATATAATAACCATTGTTCTTCTTCCCTTTTGGTAATGATATTTTGGAGGAGATATTTTCTCTGCCTTTCATATACATTTTTTAGACCATTATGAGCGAATGTATAATAAAAAAGAGGTTCATTTTTAAGGGTATAGGTAAAATTTATATTTTCTGTATTCAGAAATTCAATGGTATGTTCAAGTCTAGAGTCATATTTGGGGTCAATTCTGTAATAGTAATTATTATATATATACTTTAAGTTCACCATTTTCATTCCTATTAAAAGCTGGTTATCAATATGCATAAATAAACTGTAAGGAAAAGTTCGGAGTGTAAAAAATAAAACTTTTTCAAAAGGATACAATCTATCTATTTTCTCATTTTTTAATAAAACCCTACGAGAAATTTCAAATAAGAGGGATCTCCACCATATAAAGACAAGAAAAAAAGTCAAGAATAAAACAATAATTAGGGTATACGTCATACTGAAATGGAATACAACGGTACATATCCACCCAAAGTAGATGAGGATAAAGAGCGCGATACTAAACTTAGGGATAAAAGATTTTAGCGTATTTCTCCCTAGCTCCTTATTATTTGCATCATTGCCTTGAACATTAATCCCTATATATAAAGTCCGGAGTGCATTAAGTAAACCTTGATTAGATAATAGTTTATATTGAAAGTGATGAAAATTACTCACAATAGTACTTTCTAATTGTTTTGCGTATTTATGGAGATGATAGTGCAATTGATCAATTTTACTACTTGTTAAAATCCCATTTATTCTTCCAAATACCGTAAAATAGGCTTTCCCTATCTTTGATGCGGAACGATTATGAAATTCAGGAGTATTATTACTTGCGTTGAATATATCAATTAAAGGTTTTTGTACCACTTGATAGGAATAAGAAAGCCTGATATTTTTCACGCTTAAAGCTCTTATAAAACCCCCTACATTTGGATGAATAGAATCAGGAATAATGGTTAAGTCATATATTTTCATGGCGAACGTTATAAGATCCTCCTTATTATGTATATAAAGGATCTGTCTAGTATCATCATTAAACCAGAATATATAGGGTTTGAAAGGATTAAATATTATCATCTTGTGAAACATCCGCTTATATACCATATTCAGACTAAAAATCCCATCATGAAACACAGAGATAAATGCAATAAGTAATATTACGCTTAAAATTAGAGAATACGTCACATTTTTAGTTTCGATATAGAGCGCGATCATAGATAAAAGGGGAAGTGTTATCAGAAACACACCTTTTGGTATGGCTATTCTTCTATTAATATCGGTAAATGAAGGATTTACATGCCATATATCCAAGAATTCTTTATTCCCACCAGAAGATGATCTTGATTTTTTAAAGGATGGGGATTCATTATATTTCTTGGAAAAATCTTTTCCATTATCTGTTTGAATCATTTTTTAAAATCGCTTCCTTATAAAATATTTAATATATACCATAAACAATAGAACTCCCCCTCCTACGGATATCAACGACCAATAGCTTAACGAGCTTGACATGGTAGGGTATGTCATTAATTTAAGCACCATTGATACCCCGAGGGTAAGAAGTAAGACACAAACTCCTATAACAAAATAGCCTACAATATTTTCAATAGAGTGCTGATAACTAAGATTATCTTTAAGCTTTCCTTCAAAAGTAATTTTTCTATAATCTGCGTTAGAATGTAAGGAATTTTCTTGCTTTTTTAATAGAATTGCGGTCTCTAAAGTATGTCGGTTGAAATTCTTTTCAGCATTTTTCTGAATACTATATTGTTTTTCTTTCAACTTTTGTAAAAGTAACGGTCTTAGAATATAAGATCTATTGTTATAGTTGTGTTTTCTAATGGAATTTGCAGAAAGAAAGGATTGTAAGCTATAATGGGGAATTGCTATCGTATCAAATTCATCAAACTCCCGATAAAGATTGGGCACATCTAATCTTCGTAGTTCATAATAAAGCTTAACCATCGTTCTAATAAGAGGATATGATATATCTACTCGATTTCCATAAAGCAATTGTTCACATTCACTCATCTTTTCGAGTAATCTATGTTCAAATATATTGATACCCACGTTTTTTTGAAATATTTCATTTATCAATTCCATATATTCTGTAAAGTTTTCTTTTAAATTATTATCTCTTGGTCTTACCCCTAAATGAATTCCCATCTCGTTCAAACGATTGTTTATAAGTATAGAAATCACAGATGCTAACCGCTCAAAATTACCTGTTTCTTTACACACTTGAATGAGGTTTTTAAGCTTTAAATCATTAGTTTCATACATCATCTTAATTACCTCTTATGTATTGCGATACTTTGTGCATTATATTTATTATTTGTTCTATATTCATCATCAATAATTTTAAGTTTCTCAGTTGCGATGAGGGTATCTAAATCTAGATCCTGTTGAGAATTCTCAATTAAGGATTGTACTTTTGTTTGATGAGTGCTCTCTTTTTTTTCAAATCGAAAAATAGTCATGAAATAAAAGAAGGAATAGGCAAAAATGAAAGGGAAAGAGATAATAACTAAAATATTACCAAGCCCGATGGTATAGACAGTAACAAGTCCTAATTCTGAGTCTGTTATTTTCATATTTGGATAATAGAGATCTTCTAACATCCAAGGAAAAGACCAGATAAGGTAAATCAATAACATGGGTAATGCGATAACCCCATATCCATATACTCTTTTATTAGTTCGTGGTGTAATTTTCTCAAGGGTGTTAAACGCTATGATATAGCTCGAGATTATAATGAGTACCACTAAAAGAATACTTATAGAGCACGGTAGTAAAGAAAAAGTGGGTCGATATAGTTCATTAAACGCCTCGTAAAATGGCGAATCTGAAAGGGGAGATTTCCAACCAAAAAAAAAATTATAGTTCCATTCTGCTACCACTTCACCCCGTAAATCCGTAATACGAAGGGAATACCAATCCAAAAAACAGGAAAGGGTTAACAGGCTGATTCCTATAAAATATAGTTTCTTAAAAAAGCTATCAACAGCCATATTAATCCTCCAAGAATGAACTATATTTTTTTCGTAATTTTTGTATATCATCAGAAATTTCAGGAATATCTGGTAGGTGTTCATTGTATTTTTCTTGTTGCTCTTTATCCTCTTCAAAAAATGTTGTATCCTCCATTTTTTTCTTAAGCTCTCTTGCATGTAGAAACTCTTGAGAATTTTGTTGCTCTACTTTATGAATTACCTTAAATTTGGGATTTTTCCCTAAACATTCATATGAAAATTGTTCCATAAGACTCGAAGGGAGTCCTTGATTTATTATCTTTAGAGTTGAGTTATCTAGATTTAGTTCTCTTTTGAGATATGGTGTATTAAATTCGCGATTAATGATTGATTTTTGCTTATAATAATTTCGAAAAATATACCCATAGACAATTCCCATAAGAACAGTAGTCCATAGAGCAAATTGATTTAACAGACCTAAAATTGAGTATGCGTGAAATATAAATATAGTGATATAGATAAATGTCAGAGATATAAAAGGCCATGTGTATTTCAACTGATGTCGTAGTTTATTTTCAGCAGCATAATGGACTTCTTTCATACTCTTTTTCTTAATATGGGATTCCAACAAGATATATTTCTTTTCCAGATACTCTAAAATTTCAGAAAGTCTTGAAACTTGAAGAATATGAACATTAGAGTTTGTATGATATGCAAACGGAATTACTTTTTCGGTAAATCCTACTTTCTTTTTCGATAGAATTATAGGATTAATGAGTATTTCACATTGATTTTTATCATATCGATAATAAAGATTCTTTTTCTTATAAGACCTCACTAACGACAATGAATTGGTACAGAAGTTATTAAACACTGTAAATAAAATACCTTTGTTGGCTAAATTGAATCGAATATTTTGTCCTGTTATAATAAGTTCTTTAAGATAAGATATAGGCAGACTTTTCGTGTAGAAATCACTGGTCTTATTTACCGCATGATATTCTATGTTATTTTCCGACACAATCAAAGACCCTTCAAGAGGACTTATTTTTACAGGGACAATTAATATCAGATCACTGTGATAAATCTCTTTTTCTTGATATCCCCAATCAGAAATAAGCTTAATGGCTAATACATCAATCTTAGAAAGTAATTCATATGGTTTTGGGCTTTTTTCTATAATAATAAATCCATGTTCCTGAAATATTGCCCGTACATTATCTTCTAATTGTTTGCATTCTTCAGAAGAGAGCATTTCTCCTTTGAAAGGCGTTTCTGGAACCCTTACAGGTTTTGATGGTTCACTTTCGATCTCAAGAATCGTTTCGGACTTAAGAATAAATTGTTCAGACTCTTGAATGTTAGACTCATTACCATACCCATCTACTTCTACAATAATATCCTCTTGTTCATCCATGTCATCTTTTTCATAGGAAACCCCTACTTCTTGTTCATTATTATTACTATAAACTTCAGATCCTACACACGGCTTTAATGTACCATATTCTCCAACAGAAGCATCTAATATAGGAATTTCGAGTTCCTTTTTAAGGGGGGGATTCGTAGAAAAGCCATTCAAATTTTTATGATGAAGATGTTCCTTGGCGTTTTTTATTAACGTTTGAGCTCTTAAAAGTCCTATACCTGGTATTAAAGCCAATTGTTGTGGTTTAGCGTGAGCAAGGTCTTTAATTTTTGATATATCATTTCTAAATAATA
Organism: Candidatus Odinarchaeota archaeon; assembly: GCA_048885285.1. Taxonomy (GTDB): domain Archaea; phylum Asgardarchaeota; class Lokiarchaeia; order Sigyniarchaeales; family SOKP01; genus Loki-b32. The sequence continues at coordinate 1,639 of JBHLQA010000048.1, read as the reverse complement.
ATTCTGCCATATGAGCGCCAATTCCTTTAACTATTAAAAGGTCTTCTTTTTTTATAGTCGGAGTTAACCCAACATGAGTATCCTTAGAACCCCCCGTTATGTGAGGTTTCTTTTTTTCTTTATGAGAAATTTGAGATTCTGCATTTTTTGGGAGTAATTTTTGTTCTGTCATATACATTCATATAATAATCTTTTTAGAGTATTTAAAGAAAAAAACATAAAAAGATAATAGATATTCATTTTCAATATCACAAACCACTATAGGTTCTCCTTTTTCTTGTAAAGGTGGATACACTCTAAAATCTTTAAATGAACTGAACTGAGAAGTAGAGCCCAATTCTTTAATTCCGAGTTCATTTTGTTTTTTCTTTACTAACTTGACTGCTTGCGTCATTCCATATACAATTTCTCCCATGATTTCTATTTCAGAAACTACATGAGAATGTTTACACCTTAGATATCTTTTAGTTTTTTGGGTGCATTTCACATACATAAACGGCTTCCAATTCTTATAGAGAAATACAATATATGGCGTTGTCTCTCTTTTTCAATTTAGTTTTTCCATTTTCTATTCTGTTTTATTTTTCGTGTGAAAATTGAATAAAACTTTTGATAATAAAATACAATTCTTCTTCATTATCAATGGCTATTACTTTGAAATTATGATTATTTTCTAAGTATTGAAGTCTCTTTTTATGAAGTTTTTTTTCACCTTCAATTTGTTCTTTAAAATGCATAAAATCAAAAACAATTATTACTAATGAAGCGATTTGTGAAAAATCATTAATTTTAGCGAGAATATGTTCCACTTCAATAGTGTAAGCATCATAAATCTGAATCAATACTTTATTGTGAATTATGATATGAAGATCAGAGTCTATAATTTCAAAGGGAATAGAATCCTTTTTTAATTTGGAGCGCAGTCCATAGGTCATGGGTAAAAACTTACCGAGTTTTATAACTGATTCTACTTTAATGGGTATATCTAAATATGCTGTAAGGTTTGATTGTTGCTGAATGCTTGCGGTAAGCTTGGAGTTTTTTTTCTGAGATTCAAAATGTTCTTTACTATCAATTTCTTTCATAACATTTTTATCAAGAGTAGATGTAGTAGTTTTCTGAGGTGTAGAGGATGAATCATTTAATTGATGGGGCTCTTTTAGGTTAATATTCATTTTCTTTAATTTATTCAAGGCAATTCTAAGATATATCTCATCTCGAGTGTTTTTACTATAAAGAATAATAACTTTTCCCTCCCGATGCCGAGCAGTTCTTCCTTTGCGTTGAATATATCTAATTTCTGAGGCAACAACATCATAAAAAATAACAAGGTCACATTCAGCGATATCTAAACCCTCTTCACCTACATTTGTAGATACCAGAACATTATAGTTTCCTTCTTTAAAATGCTTTAAAATCTCTATTTGGCGATTTTGGGACAATCCTTTATCATCAGCGGATTTAGTTGCTTGCCCTACAAACCTTACTGGATGAATACTATTAATAGCTTTTAAGCGTGATACGATATTTTTCACAGAGTTTCTTAGTTTTACAAATATCACTATGCGTGAAGTAGGATTGTTCTTCACTTCTTCAACCAGAATTTTTTTAAGTATTATAAATTTTGGATGAATAAGGT
>JBHLQA010000047.1:0-12842 GCA_048885285.1 Candidatus Odinarchaeota archaeon | reverse complement strand
TCAATTAGTTTATTTATAATTATTAAAATATAAAAAATAAATTGATTGAATCAATTTAAAATTAAATCAAATGAGATTCAAACTTTTATTAAATAATTTGGGACTATTTGGACCGTAATGTTGAAAAAATATTAGTGTAAATAGGAAACTTACATCTTAAATTTAAAATTGCTATATTTTACTATTTTAGAACATTAAATGAACAATAGGAAGTGCTAAAGAAATATTCTGAAACAAAGATTCGAAACCATGATTTAATACACTTTTGATTAAAGACACTTAACCGAGATTCTTACAGCGGTGTTGCATATTAAAATCTTATTTGGGGCGGTGACAAAAAAAACATTGAAAAATATTAAAACTATCATTAATTTACATAGAACAATTGGTGGGATAGTTTTATAGATGATTTTTTTTGTTACAGATTACTTATGATATAATAAGAAATTTTGATCTTGATTATCTTATTTTTGATTTAATTTTCTTCTTAATTTTTCTTACTGTTCTGATTATTAAGAAAAAGAGGATCCCAATTTATGTAGGATTAATATGTGGAATACTTTTTTTAATAATAGATGGTATTATTTGGTGGAACATAGGAGTTCGTGAAATAAATCCTCCAGAATATAAATTTGTTGTAGATTTTATGATGGATTTTTCTTATGGTTTTATAGCCTTTAGTTGGGTAATGATAATGTTTGAAAGGAATAATTTAAGGGAGATTGTATTATGGACTGTATTTGTATATTGCGGTTGGCTAATAACTGCAAGTTTATCACAAATTTTACCATTCTTAGATTTAGAAATAACTACTAATAGGCATATGCGTAGCTTAAGAATAGTAGAAATTGTTACTGTTATAATTGGATTTCTATTACTTATTTTTTTAAAATATGACTATAAAACAATCCTATTCATCTTTTGTATTGGTTTTATGTTATCATTTATGATGGAATCATACTTACTGATTACTCGAATGAGACCATCTGGGTTTGAATTATTATTGTATGATTCATTAATTTTGACCAATCAAGGGATTCCCTATTTATATGTGTTTTTTGATAAAATATTACCAAAAATAAAGGATACAATTCTTAAAAATTGGATTTCAAAAGACGAAAAAATTGATAAAGCTCATATCATATAAAAATGATTAAATAAAACTTTAATAATTTTAGAGTTATAAACTTTTAAGATAAGAGCAAGAACAAGAATGTAAAAATGATTTTCTTAATATTGTCTATATTCTCCTTTATACCATGAACGTTGGGATTTCCTAAGAGTATCAGGCATATCCTCATATGGAGATATCTCTTCTTTAAGTTCACATTCTATGCCATAACGGATATTTGTTTTTGGATGAACATATCCCGTTTTTGATATACCATTTGCAGCTCTAAGTGCTGTACGTCTAGATATTAATGAAGCACCCTTAATATAAAAATATCTCCATTTATTTTCGTTAACAAGCTCTAAGAAAATCCCTCCATTCATATCTGCATCAGATTGGACTGGCAAAAATGACCCAGAATCATCACTCCATTTCAATACGAAATTTTCTTTTTTTTCTGTCATTGTATTCCCAATAACCGATTTTATGATATCTAGAAATTTAATTATATTCTTTCTTAAAAAATTTTAACTTTTTTTATTACATTATAAAATTTATATTATTTAATCTTAATTTTAAAGATATTGTAAAACTTCAATTCATATTCATAAATTTTATGAGCTATTTTGGATATAATTATCAAAACAGATAAAAATATCATTTAATGTATGAATAAAAGTTTTAGATTTTACTCTGATCCTTAAAATGAAAATTATAGATAAAAAATCAATAGCTAAGATTCTAGAGGAATATATTTCAGATCTAAGTTTCAAACAAATAGAATCATTAATAGAGGTACCTCCTCCTGATTTTGAATATAATTACGCATTCCCTTGTTTCAAACTTTCAAAATTTCTAAAAAAGTCACCAGATTTGATAGCTCAAGAATTAAAAGAGAAGATTAAACCAATCGAGTTTATAAAGAGCATTAATACAGAAGGTCCATATTTAAATTTTACAATTGAACAGAGACCAGTACTAGAAAATATTTTTGAATTTAAGTATGATTATGGTAGGATAAGAGAAATCTCAGAAAAAATAGATAAATTAAGAATAGTAGTTGAATATCCCTCACCTAATACTAATAAGCCACTCCATTTTGGTCATGTGAGAAATATGGTTATAGGTAAATCTCTATCTAATTTATTGGAATATAAACAACACAAAGTATTTCAAGTTAACTTAAATAATGATCGTGGAATTCATATTTGTAAGAGTATGCTTGCTTATAAAAAATGGGGTCATGATAAGGAACCAAATAAGAAAAGTGATCATTTTGTTGGTGATTATTATGTACTTTATAACCAGAAATCTAAAGAAAATCCTAATTTAGATAAAGAAGCCCAAGATTTGTTAAGATCTTGGGAGATGGGAGACCAAGAAGTTATAGATTTATGGAATAAGATGAATAAATGGGCAATTGAGGGATTTAAAACAACTTATGATAAATTTGGTATTAAATTTGATAAGGAGTATTATGAATCTCAATTATATTCAAAAGGAAAAGAAAAAATATTTGAGGGATTGGAAAAAGGTCTTTTTGAAAAAACTCAAGATGGCGCTATTATCGCAAAACTAAAAGAGAAATATAATCTTGATGATAAAATTTTAATTAGAAGTGATGGAACTTCTATTTATATAACTCAGGATATCTATTTAGCATATAAAAAGAAAGAAGATTTTAATTATGATAGATCAATTTATGTTGTGGGTGATCCACAAATACAGCATTTTAAATGGCTTTTTGCAATATTAGATATTCTAGGGTTCAAGGAAGATAATTATCACCTCTCATATGGAATGATTAGTTTACCTAGCGGTAAAATGAAGAGTAGAGAAGGTACAGTGGTTGATGCTGATGATGTAATTGAAGAAGTCGAAAATCTTGCTCTTATTGAGGTAAATAAAAGGTATCCTGAATTAGATCATGATGAAAAGAAAAAAAGAGCAGAAATTATTGGTTTAGCTTCTGTTATATTTTATCTTCTCAAATATAACCCAATAAAGGGTTTTGTATTCAAACCAGATGAAAGTATATCTTTTGAGGGTGAAACAGGTCCTTATATTCAATATTGTTATGCAAGAATTGTTTCAATAATTTCAAAATCAAGAGAAAAAGTAACTAAGGATATCAATTGGGACTTACTTTCTCATGAAAAAGAGAAATTTTTAATAAAACAATTAATATATTTCCCTGAAATAATTGATATAGCCGCAAAGACTTATAGTATTCATTTAATACCTCAATATCTTCTCTCTTTATGTCAAGCATTTAATTCATTTTATACATCTTGTCAAGTTATATCGAATAATAAAGAATTAGAAAAGGCAAGGTTATTACTTATATATTGTGTACAAATTGTCATTAAGACAGGATTAGATATCTTAGGAATTAAAACATTAGATAAAATGTGAGAGAAAATGTTTAAAAAGTAACTAGAAAATGAAGTTTTTTGATTTTGATAAAGATATTAAAGAAGATACCAAATTTGTTATTTTTGGTATTCCATGGGATTATCTAACATCAACTGATTTACCGAATTCTTCAATCGCGCCAAAAAACATCAGGAATGTAACAAATGATATTGGATGGACAACAGAATTAGGATTTCATATAAATAAATTTAAAGTTGTGGATATTGGAGATATAGCAATTGAAAAAGTTAATGTAGAAAAAAATCTCAAAACGATCAAGAATTTTGTTGAAGATATATATAAAAAAAATGAGAAGACCATACCTATTATGATTGGTGGTGATCATTTTTGCTCTTATCCTGTAATAAAATCTATTGGAGATCATTTTGAAAAGAAAGAAGAATTTGGTGTATTAATATTTGATTCACATCTAGATTTCTATCAAGAATGGGACAAAGGAGTATATTCCCATGCTACAATTTCTCATAGAATTTATGATTTTGAATATATAAGTAATAAAAATCTACTTATAGTTGGAACTAGAGACATTGATATCCCTGAGTTAGAATTGGCTGATGCTGAAAATATCAAATATCTTAATGCGTATAAATTAATAGAAGGATTAGATAAATACATAATGAAAATTATAAATTTCTTTAAAAAGTCTAATATCAAGTATCTTTATATTTCAATAGATATTGATGCTTTGGATCCTTCTATTGCTCCTGGTACAGGTTATGCAATTCCGGGAGGTTTTTCCTATAGAGAAATATGGAAAATATTAAATGAAGTATCAAAAAATTTTGAAATAATAGGGTTTGATTTAGTTGAGGTTGCACCTAATTTAGATTTAAAAAATAAAATAACATGTAATTTAGCAGCAAAGTTAATCATTGAACTAATTTCCTTCATCTCAAATAACAAATAAGATATGATGTAAATGCCAGAAAAAGATTTTGAAAAGTTATTGCGGAAAGTAGAGCAATATGAAATCAAAAAGGATACTAATATCATTGATTTAATTAATTCTTTAAAAAATACAGGATTTAATGCAAAGAGATTAGCGGAAGCTTGTGAAATTTATAAAAAAATGATTAAAACAAATGAATGTGTTAAATTTTTTGGATTAGCTGGAGCTATGGTTCCCGCTGGATTACAAAAAATTATTTTTGATTTTATACAAGAAGGATTTATAGATGTTTTAGTAACTACAGGAGCAAATCTAACTCATGATCTCGCTGAAGCCTTAGGATATCACCATTTGCAAGGGAATATTAATTTAGAGGAAATAGATGATCGAGATTTACATAATGCAGATATAAATCGAATCTATGATATATTTATGCCAAATAATGTATATGAAGGAATTGAAGAGTTCATCTCCAAACTAACTATACCAGATAGTCAAATGTCGGTAAGTTCGTTTCTTAAATTTCTCGGGGAACGACTACCGAGAACATCTCATTCTATTCTTAGAATATCTGCTGAGAAAGAGATACCAATTTTCTGTCCTGCATTTACTGATTCAGGATTAGCTATGCAATTAGGATTTCATCACCAAAATTTGAACTTGAATCATTTTAAAGATATGTTAGCAATGGTAAATTTAGCATGGGATGCTAAAAAAGCTGGTATATGTATTGTAGGTGGTGGTGTTCCAAAAAATTTTATAATGCAATCATTACAATTTTGCCCAACTTCAGCCACTTTTGCCATACAAATTACTATGGATCGTCCAGAACCTGGAGGATTGAGCGGGGCTAGTTTAAGAGAAGCAATTTCATGGGGTAAAGTGAATGAAAAAGCAAAATACTGTACCGTTATATCAGATGCAACTATTGTTTTACCAATAATTTTATGGTATTTAAAGAATGTATAAAAAATTATTGAATATTGAGAATATTTCGATGAATAAGTTTAATTTATTAAAATAATTTCTTGAATTTTTCATCAATAGTATTTGTATCAGAACCAAAAATTTTATCTAGATATAGTTTAAAATTTTTAAATTGTGAGACTTCCGATAAATTTTTTCCTGAATTTAGAGATTTAAATTCTTGAGTTATTTTTTTCAATAATGGTCGAATAATTTTCCTCATATACTTTTCAATTTTTTTCTCTTTATCCAAAATGACATATGAAATTAAAAGCTCAGGTTCAAAACTATCTTCAGCAATAATTTTATCTTCTGTAAATGCTATAAGAAATTTCTTACCTTCAAAATATTCTATAACATCTTTTGAAAAAGTCGTTTGAGCGAAGTTTAAAATAGCAGTAAGTAATCCACTCCTTAGGTCTGTATCTATTCTTCCTTTTGTAGATTTATGGTAACTTTTTTTTACTAAAGTATATCCCCTAAATAGTAGCCCTGCTTCTCGAACAACCATAATTGAGAATGTTTCATACGTTTTTGAGATATTTAGAATAATAGTTTAATAATATAACTAGTTTAATATTTTTAATATACCAACTTTTAATAATAAATGCTTTTCTTCTCTTACTTTTTGATTTTAATTTAGACTTATTAAATACAATTTTTATTTTTATAATATTTGATTATATTATGATCCCTAAAGAAAAAATTAAATTATGTGCAGAAAATATTGTTAAAAGTGTAAATATCAAAAAGGAGGGTGAATTCATTCTTATAAAGGGTGGTCTCTATTGTTATGAATTATTAGATGAAATAGGGCTATGTGTTCTTAGAAAAGGAGGAAATCCACTTATTAGGCCAATAAGTGATTATTTTGAAGAATCAATGTGGCAAGAAGACCTAATTGAAGTAAATACAATAAAGAATACACCATTACCTTATTTGGCAATGATGAAAGAAATTGATGCTTATATAGTAATTGAATACCCCGAAGATCCTTTGATTCGTAATAGAGCACCAAACAATAAACTTGAAGCTTACCAAAAAAGAATGGCTCCGATACGAAATGTATTGTATGGTTTTAAAGAAGAATTTGCACCAGGAAAAAAATGGTGTTATGCTGCTTGGCCTTCAAAGAAAATGGCAAATTATTATAAAATTGAGTATGATTTACTCGAAAAATTCATTATTGAAGGTATGAGCATTCGCTCCGAAGATTTAACTAAAATTACAGAAAATTTGGGTAAATTTTTTGATAAAGCTAAAAAAGTATATGTTAGTGATGATTATGGTACTGACTTTTGGGTTTCAATAGAAAATCGAGTTAAAATCCTTGATGATGGTATAATATCTGATGAACAAATAGCATTAGGAGATTTAGGAGGAAACTTACCTGCTGGAGAAGTTTTCTTCCCACCACTTGAAAAACAGGGAGATGGAACATTATTTTGTCCTTTAACAATTGAACGTTATAGTAATAAAATTATAAAAAATGTAGAACTAAGGTTCAAGGATGGCAAACTCTTAATCGATAAGGTTTCAGCAGATAATGATATAGATCTCTTAATAAATGCTTTTAAACAAAGTGAAAAAATAGATAAAGAAAATAATGTACCAGAAATAAGAACATACAATGTTGGCGAACTTGGAATAGGATGTAATCCTGTAATAACTAAAGCAATTGGATATATTCTTACTGATGAAAAAATTAATGGAAGTGTTCATGTTGCTTTTGGTTCGAATAAAGGATTTGGCGGCACATCAACATCTCAAATGCATTGGGATTTCGTTACTTCTCCTAAAGCAAACATAGTTATTGAATATACTGATGGTTCTAAAAAGAAAATAATGGAAAATGGATTATTACTTGAAAAATAAATTCAATCTTATTTTGTTTTATTTCAAAATATATTATGTTGAGATTCTTCTAAGATATTTATTACTTCATCTAAAACTTTTTTTTTGAATTTTAGCCTGTTTGTTTTAAAAATAAATTTTTTTACGATTTTATCCTTTTCAGTTGAAAATCCTATGAATACAAGTCCTACCGGCTTTTCTGGAGTACCTCCAGTTGGTCCAGCAATACCACTAATTCCTATTCCGATATCAACATTTGATTGAATTCTAATATTATACGTTAATAAGTTAACTACTTGTTCTGATACTGCCCCATATTTTTCAATAATTCTAGGATCTACATTTAGTAGATCAATTTTTGCTTGATTACTATAACAAACAATAGCTCTTTCAAAAACTTTTGATGATCCCGAAATATTTGTAAACATGTGAGAGATAAAGCCACCAGTACAACTTTCTGCTACAGAAATTTTTAATTTTTTCTCAGAAAGTAATCTAAAAAGTTTTTCTATTCTTTGTAAAATGCCCATAATTTTATCATTTAAATAATTCCAATTTTTTCCCACATGATCCACAAAATAATGCTCCTTTATTTAAAGAATGCCCACAATAAGGACAATAAAAATTTTCTATAGTTTTCTTTAAAGGAGTTAATTCTCTATAAATTTCTGATTCTTTTTCTCCAAATGGTTTATATTTTAAATTTTTTTCAGAGGTTTTTGTATAACATCTCGGACAACTATCTTTCTTCTGTAATCCAAAATAGAGAAGATACGGATTGATTATCATAAAACCCCACATGAAAAATATAAAAAGAAAAAGATCTGAAAAAAATGATAAAGAGATTATTGTTATTGCAGTAAATATGCCTAAGAATATTATAGCAAAAATTACATATATTATGATATTAAATTTAGGTCTTGAAGGAAAAACATTCATTTTGCATTGATTACAAAACATCATATCATTTGGATCTTGAACCATGACTCTCAAAGTAAATATTTAAAATGAGTTGTTATTATTTATATAAATTAATAACAAATAAAATTAAATAAAATAATAATTATTGTATACTTTTGATAAATAATACATTACAAAGAGAATAGAACAAATAATATAAACAGAGTGATTTAAATGGGAAAAAATGAGACTGCTAAAGGATTCGTATTTAAAATAACTGTAATTGGTAATGGCGCTGTTGGGAAAACATCATTAATAAAGAAATATACACAAGGTAGTTTTCAAAAAGACTATATCAAGACTCTAGGAGCCCAATTTTCGAAATATGACGAAGAAATAGAAGGAGATAATTGTAAATTATTTTTTTGGGATATTGCAGGACAAGATGAGTTTAATTTTATGCGCCCAACGTTTTATAAGGGTAGTAAGGCTGCAATCATAGTCTTTTCACATACTGATAAGGAGAGTTTTAATAACATTATAGATTGGCATGAAGACATTAAAAAGTATACTGGAGATCTCCCTATTGTTTTATTTGGAAACAAAACCGATTTAGTTGATGAAAAGGATTTAGAAGAAAAAAAAGTAAAGAAAATTGTAGAGGATAGGAATTTTCTTGGGTATTATAAAACTTCTGCAAAAACCGGACAAGGCGTTTTTGAAGCATTTCAAGTAATAATTAAAGAGTTATATAATAAATATAAAGAAGATTAGAAAATGTATGATGATATCAATCAAGGATATCCGAAAATCTTATTTTTCTCTTCAAATCATTGTGCACCATGTAAACCAGTTGAAGAAATGTTAAAAAAAATCAATATTTCTTTGTTTGGAAAAAAATTAAGAATTGAAAAAATATCAATTGACTTGGAGGATAATAGAAAGTTGACTCAAGAGTACCGTATAACTTCAGTACCAACTTTAATTATAGCAGATAAGAGACTTTCAATTAATATACAAGAAGAGGAAATTATAGATGCGGTTCTCTATGCATTTATATCTTCAGTTAAAATATAAAAATTAAAAAAAAAAACAAAAAAGAGTGAAATTTAATGGATAGGCAATTACTATCAAAAATTCTGGCCCAGATGAGAAAAAATTTAAAAGAAGGTAAAGATATCGGAGATATGAAAGTCGGTGCCCTACTAGCAAGATAAGTAAACTTCTAGACTTCCTAGAATCCATAGAATTAGGACACCAACTTGAAGCTATTTTTTATTATTTAGGACATGAATTAGGATCTACACTAAAAATAAAAACAATCAAGGATGTATCTCAAGTTCCAGAGGAATTAAAAGGAATTATTACTGAATTCAATATTGGATCTGTTGAGATTATCGAAAGCTCTGAAGAAATAGTTCAATTGAAATTAAGAGAGCATTCATCTATAAAAGATTTAATTAAAAAAGGAATTAAATCGTCAGGAAGTTTTTGCTCGTTTGAAGCGGGATTATTAGCAGGAATCGTAGAAAAATTAAGTGATCGACATTGTTTTGCTCAAGAGCTCGGATGTAGTTTACAAACTGGCGAGAATTATTGTGAATTCATGATAGTATTCCAGAAAGATTAATTTTACATAATAATTTTTTGCAATCCCTTTTTTTGAATAGTAATATTATAAATCAAGTTGACTACCAATTTTAATGTGATATTAGAAAATTATTAATAAGTGTAAATTATACTTTGAATATACAATAAATATGCAAGTTTTTTACTAGGTTATTATTTATGACTGAAGCTAAATATATTATTAAGATAACATTATTAGGAGAAGCCAATGTGGGAAAAACATCACTTGTTTATAGATTTATAGAAAATAAATTTAGAGAAAATTATAAAAGTACTCTCGGTGTTAATCTTTTAAAGAAAGATATGAATATCGAGCAATATGGTGATGTTTCTGCTCAGATTTGGGATCTCGGGGGTCAAGAATCATTTAAATCTCTTAGAAAATTATATTTAGAAGGAGCAAATGGAGCATTATTAGTTTATGATATGACTAATATTAATACTTTTGAGAAACTTAATGATTGGGTAAAAGATTTTAGAGAAGCTAGAGTTACAGATCCTATAATATTAATAGGAAATAAAGCTGATTTAAAAAATCAAATTAAGATAACTGAGAGTCAAGCAAAGGAGTATGCTGATGAAAATGATTTAGGAATTGTTATTACATCTGCTAAAACTGGTCAAAATGTTGAGCAAGCATTTATAGAATTAACGAGAAGAATTTTAGATCAAATTTCAAATATCCCATAAAAAAATCATAAGTCAATTCTTTTCATTCATCTATTTCTATTAATAATATATATTCAGATTTTTTTAAAAACTATTAAAATTTTGTGCTTTCAGCACTAACCTTTTTTAAATCTACCACCTTTATAAAGGAAGATTTATTTAAATAAAATTAACAAAAAAACGTAGTTATAAAGAATCGTTTTATTTTCCATATTTCAAATCATAATTATCACTTATTATAATCATGTCAGAAGATGAATTTGATGAAGATTTAGATGAAGATCAAGAAGAAGAATACGACTATGAAACAGATTTAGATTATAAAATTGAAAATGTAGTAGCTACAGTTACCGTTGAAATTACAGAAAAAATTGATTTAAATCAGATCGCTAGACGCCATGAGGAAGTAGAATATAATCCTGAACGTTTTCCAGGTCTTGTAATGCGTATTGAAAAGCCACGTGCTACAATACTAATATTTTCGACTGGTAAAATGGTAGTCACTGGTCTTAGACAAGCATCGGAGGCCGAGCGAGTTGTCGATAAAGTTGTTAAAAATATAAGAAAGGCAGGGATAAAACTCTCAAATCCAGAAATTACAATTCAGAATATTGTAGCTTCAGGAGATTTACACACTAATATTGACTTAAACATGGCTGCTATCGTAATGGAATATGCTATGTATGAACCTGAAGTATTTCCGGGACTAATTTATAGAATGCAAGATCCTAAAACAGTTTTTTTGATATTCAGTACAGGACGTATAGTCTGTACTGGAGCAAAACAAAAAGAAATTGTAAGAGATGCAGTTTTAAAATTAAACCAACAAGTTAGGGAATTAGGAGTAGCAAAATCGGATATTGGAGATTCAGAATACCAAGATATAACCTTTATATAATTATTTTTCCAAATTTTTATTTTTTTTACAATTAAATAACATTATCAGAAATTGATCTTAAAAAGAGTGCTAAATTGATTTCTTCTCTCTTATCGCATCGATAGAATTAAGATATTCATTATATAACGCATTTAATAGATTGAATTTTTTGGCTTTATTATAAGCCAATAGAAACAACTGATTAAGGGATATCTTATTATTAATTTCATATATATCCTCATTTAAACCGATATAATCACTATTTTGATCAAGAAAATTGCAAAGGATATACCGATTTTCATTTCGCATATTAACCTGATTTAATATTCCAAACATTTTTATTATTAGTGGTGTTTGAAATTTGATCCTATTATGATTTAAGGCCTGGAATATTTTTAAATAGTTATTTCGTTTTAAATAAACCGACATAAATATAGAATTTAATCAATCATTTTTCAAAGGGAGTATTATAGAGGTATTATATTTAATATCCAAATGAGTAATCAAATCCTTTAAATTCATTTGTAGGTTTAGTATAGGTGTGCTCAACTTTATCTACTTGAGCTTGCTTAGGTCCCTTTTTTGAAAATTCTAAAAGTTCAAGTAATTTATCTTCAGGTCCTTCAGCCTCAATATAGACTGTACCATCAGGCATATTTTTAACATATCCAGTTAAACTAAGTCTCCGCGCTACTTTCCGAGTTGTATAACGAAAAAGTACACCTTGAACATATCCATATACCTTAATTTTTATCCTTGCAGTTTTCATACTCTTAAAAAGTAAGTATCTTTATTGGGATCATATCTGATAACATTATTTTTTACAAGAGTTTCAAGTACGCTAAATAACCATCGTTTACTTGCTTTAATTACTTTTTCAAAGTCTTCAATAGTGGCTGATTCTTTTATTGCCAATAAGAACAAAATTTTGCTTTTTACTGATAAGTGATTTGATTTTGTTATGAAATCAAATTTTACTTCAAAATCGTATTCCCTTGTTTTTAGATAAGCTACTTCATTGCTTAGTTTGGTTATCACCTCATCAGTTGTACGGAAGGCATCTAGACTGATATGAAACATAGATTCCAAATTTTCTTTCAGTTTTTGTTCAGATAATTTATCAATTTCGTCATTAAATTTTTCAAGGATTTCTAAATAATCATTACCATCATCATACCTACTTAGGACTAATACAACTATTAATTCTTTGTTTTCATTATAATAAGAGATAGAGTTCCAATTTTTTTCTTCAGTAATTATATAAGATTCTGTAAAATTATGTGATATTGTAATTTGTTGCACAACGGGGTTGGGTATCTCTAAATCATCAGGATATTTTAAATAAACAATACCCCCTTCAACTTCATCCCATTGAATTAAAAAAATCCCATTTGGCATTGTATCGAGTATTGCATCTAATTTGAATGTAAATATTAAATAATAGTTTATTATTAAAAATTTAATTCTTATTCACTTAATTATTCAAATATGATATCGTAGTATATATATTT
>JBHLQA010000046.1:0-12887 GCA_048885285.1 Candidatus Odinarchaeota archaeon | reverse complement strand
CGAACTTTTACTGCTTTATTAATGTTCAAGAGCAATCTTCCTCCGTTGATTCTCAACATATTGTTTCAGAACATCAAGTGATATATTTCCCGTAGAAGAAATAGAATAACTGGAACTCCAAAAATGAGTACCCCATAATGTATCTTGTAAGAAGGATTTATATTCTTTCTTAAGGAAACGAGAAGAATGCCCCTTAATTGTGTTTATATTCTTAGGAATATCTAACATGGGCTTTGCAGAAAACAATAAATGAACATGATCTATACCACATTCGATCTCTACCACTTTTAGCTCAAGATTCTCTGATAGATCAATAATTTTTGTTTTTAGTGCTTCAATAATACCGATTTCTTCTATAAACACGGGTTGATGGTATTTTACTACAAAAATGAGGTGATATATGAGAGAATAGACTTTATGAGGATCCTTTCGATATTCCATTATTCTTTATTTCTTTAGATAGAATAATAAAGATATATCTAGGTGAGTTTAATGATTTTTAGACGCATTCATCCATGCCCTAAAGAACATGGCTTTCTGCTTCAAAAACGGTAGATAATTTATGAATTTTCAATCTTAATCCTAAAAACTTATTTGGGATATTCTTAACTTAATTTCTATTGAAAAGCATCCTGTATTTTTATAGAATAAAAATAGAAAATTTATATAATAAAAACTGATTAATTTGATAAAATTACTCAATAGAATAAATGAATAGAATTTAAGGACAAATTATCTAACAACAAAGAAGATAATGGTTGATGGTGATCTATATGAATCATTAGAGATAGCAGAAGAACTTTTGAATTTCTTTTATCTAATCCTGAAACCACTAAAAAATCGTTTGTAAAAAAAAATGAAAATAACTAATGGTAATTTTATAATTCATTAAATACTGTACGGGTGATGATGTCATTTTGAAGTCTCCTACCTATTTCTATAAATCGTGCAGAATAACCTGTTACCTTAACTGATAAGTCAGAATATTTTTCTGGATGAACTTGTGCGTCCCTTAATGTTTCTGAACTTACAGGATTAATTTGAAGTTCTCTTCCCCCTAACTCCAAATAAGCTTCTACAATAGAAGTCAATTTATCTAAACCCTCATCTGATTCCAATAAATTAGGATTTATTCTTATGTTCATGCTTGCTCCACCGGTTAGGAGAGCATCTTTTGTTGCTAAAGCTACTGATTGGAGCGTCATAGTAAGTCCATTTTTCTCAGTTCCGTTTGCTGGAGATATACCATTAGAAACAGATTCACCAGATAATCTTCCATCGGGAGTCGCTCCTAACATATTACCCTCAAGAATATTAAGTCCTGACGATACAAAATATGTGCGATAAATACCCGCACCACCTCTAGCAGGATATTTTCTCACAATATCACATAAAGTATTCGCAACCCATTTTGCAAGTTCGTCTGTCCGTTCATCACCATTACCGTATTTTGGAGCCTTATTTCTTAAAAGTTCTCTAAGTTTATCTGCTCCCTTGAAATTATTGTTAAGATGAGTAACTAATTCTCCCATTGTCAATATTTTTTTTTCAAATACTGCCCAGCGAATTGCTGCTAATGAATTGGTTACGGTTGCTAATGCTTGGCAGCCAATAGGGTTGTTATTATAGCGCGCTCCATTTCGAGTTACATCTTTTCCACTCTCTAAACACCCCTCTATTGTAGATGAAAGCAATGGAGAAGGAAAATATTCTGCAAAGGCTTTATCTTTTAACTCTGCCTTTTTCACAACCAAATCTACTCCAAAGGAAAGCTGATCTACAAAAGCTTTTTTCACATCTTCGAAGGTTTTAAAAGTATTTGGATCAGGTGTTTTTGCTCCAAATTGACGGTTCCCTGCTATAAGAATTCGTCCTTCATTTAAAGCCATATGTAAAACGATTGACAATCGAACGCCATTACCTGCAGTATATGAAAAATCAAAACCTGTACCATGAGGTTCTACACACCCAACGAGTGAGTAATCTCGGGCATGTTCTAGTGAATAGCCATCTTCTTGAAGCTGTGGTACTAAAATTTCATCATTATGAATTCCCATTCCGCCGGTATATTTAAAAGCTTCAATAGTTCTTTTCACAAAATCCCTAGGTGTCTTGGAAGAAATCCGTATTGATATTGTATTCAGTAAACTTTTTACATTTGCAACAGCTTCAAGAAACATATATGATATATCATTTGTAGTATCATTTCCCTCTTTATCTAATCCGCCAATAGTGATATTGTTCTGCCCAGCTATAACAACAGACGCAAGTTTTACTAAGTATTCTTCAATTGCTTCTAAGGCTTCCTCATAAGTAATCCGTCCCTTTGCTAAATCAGTGGCATAATAAGGGTAAAGATATTGATCTACTCGTCCTTGAGAAAAGATATTACTCTCACCATAACTCATTTCCATAACAACATTAGTCATCCATATCGATTGAAGTGCTTCCATGAATGTTCTTGGTGGGAGGGCTGGTACTCGTCTTGTACGTTCAGCAATTTGTAAAAGTTCTGCCTTTCTTGATTCTGATGCATTTTTAGCCATTTCCATTGCGAGATCTGCATACCGATTGGAATAATCACAAACAGCTTGAGAAGTTATCTGAACTGCTTTATAAAAAGTCTTACGTTGTTCGTAATCCTCATCAGTCTCTCTAAGTTTTTTAAGTTCTTCGGTAGATCTCTTTTCTATTCCTTTAAATCCTATTTTAAGAACTCTTTTGTAACCTGGAATTGTATGACCTTGCATTTCCGCATAAAATGGATTAATCCAACTCATAGCTCGTTCCATAGAACTCTTTTTCTCCTTAAATAAGCCTGCCTCCTTCCAGAGTTCTTCTTTTCGATCAGCTAATGTCTTTCCTTTCCATACGGGGATAATATCATTTTTCAATTCGTTAAGCTCTTGTTCTGTGAGAGGAACATAACGTCTAAGGATAGGATTACGTCTACGGAAATAATCTTTAGTTGCTTCATCTATTGAATCATCTAAAAGAAAATCATAAGCTCGAACGTGCCTTCCGAGTTCTATTTCAAAAGGATCAGCTCTTATTTTACTGGATTTTACTCCTACAAGAAACTCATCACTATCAATCCTTATAGGAAGGCAGCTTAAGAACTCCTCTAGAGCTTTGGCTTTTTTCATATAGGGATGAGCATCCTCCATCTGTTTCCAAATCCTCGAATAGCATCGGGCTCTTTCAAGATCATATTCGAAGGGTTGGGACAACATTTTATCTCTAATTTTTCTAACCCTCTCTGATGGAATCCCTTGAAGAGGAGACATTTTGATATTTTGAACAACCATAATTCAATTATTGATTTTTTATTATTTAAATTTATACTGTGAATTTATTTATGATGAATACTCCCATTAATGCCAATTATTACTACAAGTTTATTTATGTTGGTATTTTTACATCAATATCTTTTAAATTGCTCTCTTTAGCACCCTTAATGACAATAAATTCATCTATGTTCTATTATATCTTTTTAATTCAAAAAATCAAAAAAGTTTTTTTCTGAGAGGTTATAAAATCATATATTATTATTTACAATCAAAAAAATATTCAGAAGTAGGGTATTTAATTAATGAATTATTATCATTTAAATCATTTTTTCTTCTCTCTTAATAAATTCTTGAAGGATGACCTTTATATCTGGAACTACTCTAAATAGAATAAGGAATATTACAATAAAAAAAAAAAAATTTAAAAGTTAAATTTCACAAAATTTTTTTTTAACACTTATAATTTTTTTATAGAGCTCTCAATCCCTTATCTAATTCTTCAAGTTGATCTGCTGAAAATTGACCAGGAGCCATTGATTCCGCATATTGTTGAATTTGGCGTAATGAAAATCCCATCGCCATCTGTGCTTGAGGACTATTAATAAGTTCTCCTATTTTTTCTCTAAGATAGTTCCCCGAAACTTCATCTTCTAAAAGTTCGCTTAATGTCATATCAATATTATATTTATCTGGCATTACTTTGCAACCTCTTTACAATTTTATTTAGAAATAATTCATTACTGAACTAACCAATAATGGTAGTTTATTTCCAAAATGCATTTTTAGTTAATATTATAGATATTTTATGTTTAATTAAAATAACCATATAGGAAGAATAATTTCTATTTCAAATATAAATTTTTTGAGTTAATTAACACCCACTATCGTATTTTTTTTATGAAAAAAAGTCCTTTTTTGTATTGAGTCTCTTAGTCCTTATTTTTTTCATTTTTTTTTAATAGTTTTAGGTATAACATTTAAGAATTTATTCATGCTGGTAATTTATAAGTTTGCTTAAATTCTTTTATTTTATCTCTTAGATAAGCAGCATCCTCAAATCTTAGTTCCTTTGCTGCCAGAAACATTTTATCTTCAAGATATTGAATTACAAGCTCAATATCTCCTTGTTTTTCTAATTCATTTATTTTATCTTTTACATTTTGTTTTAATCTTTTAACTTCTCTTTCCTTAAATTCTTGCTCTTCTGAGAGAGATTTTAAAATATTTTTTTTAATTGTTTGAGGAGTGATGTTATGTTCTTCATTATATTTTATCTGCTTATTTCTTCTTCTATTTGTTTCATCTATAGCTGCTTTCATTGCTGGTGAAATTCTATCACCATATAAGATAGCTTTACCTTCGACATTTCTAGAAGCTCTCCCAATAGTTTGTATTAATGACCGTGTATCTCGTAGAAATCCTAATTTATCAGCATCTAAAATAGCCACTAATTGAACTTCAGGGAGATCTAAACCTTCTCTTAATAGATTAATACCTACTAAAACATCAAAAGTCCCATCTCTCAATTGACGTAAGATTTCAAATCTTTCAACAGTATCTACTTCAGAGTGTAAATAAGTTATTTTCAAACCTAATTCATTGTAATATTCAGCAATATCTTCTGCCATTCGTTTCGTGAGAGTTGTTATTAGAGTCCTACCATTTTTTTTTATTACTTTTTGAATTTCTCCTAATAAATCGTCTATTTGATTTTCAGCAGGTCTAATTTCTACCATCGGATCCACAAGACCAGTTGGTCGAATTATTTGCTCGGCATAAACACCTCCACTTTTTTCTAATTCATATTCTCCAGGAGTTGCACTCATAAAAATTATATACTTTATTTTACTCTCCCATTCTTCGAATGTAAGAGGTCTATTATCATATGCGCTGGGTAAACGCCATCCATAATCTACAAGATTCTTTTTACGAGAACGATCTCCACCAATCATCCCGTGGATTTGTGGCACAGTTATATGCGACTCATCAACGACAATTAAAAAATCATCAGGAAAATAATCAACTAGGGTCATTGGAGGTGAACCAGCAGGTCTTCCATCTAAATGTCTAGAATAATTTTCAATACCTTTGCACCATCCTAACTCCTGCATCATCTCTAAATCAAATTTAACTCTTCTCTCAATCCATTGTGCTTCAGGAAATTTTTTCTTACTTTTAAAAAATTTGATGCGTTCTTCTAATTCGTTTTTTATTGATTCCATAGCTTTTACTTTATTTTCGTCTGGAATGATAAAATGAGTTGCAGGGAATATTTTATAATTTGTTACTTGCCCTATTGGATTATTGGATATTGGATGAATTTCAGTTATAGATTCAATTTCATCTCCAAATAGGGAAATTCTAACACCATTATTTAGATATGCAGGATAAATATCAATAATATCTCCTTTTACTCGTACATTTCCTGGTTTGAATTCAATTTCGGATCGTTCATAATTCATTTTTATAAGTTTCGTTAAAATTTCAGAACGTTTTATTTGTGTGCCTACCTCTATAGAGAGTGCAATTTTTTCCCAGAGATCTGGATTACCTAATCCATAAATACAAGAAACCGTCGCTACAATAATTACATCCTTTCGAGTTCTTATGGCATGCGCTGCTGCTAATCTCAAACGTTCAATTTCTTCATTAACACTAAAATCTTTTTCAATATATAACCCTGTTATGGGCATGAATGCTTCTGGCTGATAATAGTCATAATATGATACAAAATAATGTACAGCATTTTCAGGGAATAAATCTTTTAATTCGTTATATAATTGTGCAGCTAGAGTTTTATTTGGGGCCATAACTAATGTGGGTTTCTGTATTTCCTGAATTATATTAGCAACACTGAATGTTTTGCCTGTTCCGGTCGCACCTAATAAAGTTTGGAATCTTTTCTTATTTTCAATCCCTTCTTTAAGAGTCTGAATAGCAGAGGGTTGATCTCCCATTGGCTTGAAATCAGAGTGAATTTTGAAACCTATATTCATTGTAATAATCAAAGAACTAATGAGATATTTTATAATAAAATAAGATTAAATATATTGATAATAAGACTATAGAAATTCTAATGAACAATAACTTTTGATTTTTACTGAAATAAATAAAATGTTAGGAAAATATAATAAAATATAATTTTATGGGACTACAACTTCCTCATGGATATCCTCGGCTCCTTCTTGAGTACGGACTAATATTTCTAATTTATCTCCATCAGTAAACGTAATCTTAGCAAGAATATCTGTTATATCAATTGTTAATACTGATGACTCTCCTGATTCGATTTCTATTCTATCTATACTAAAGGCATCTAATGAGAAGTAAGTATTATTAATATAAACAGAATCGAGAGTAACATTTAATAGACCATTATTATTAATTGTAATAATTAAATCTCCATTTATATCTGCTGAAGTTTCTCCGTCATTAATAATTATATTGTAATAAATTGGATCCGTATAAGCATATAATGTTTGGTTTAATTCAAATGAGGTATTCGTCGTTATTCCTACAAAGCATTCATCTGAGTCATTTATCTTTAGATTTGGAATATCAAACGAAACTATCGCACATTCTTGTATATCTAATGTAGAATCTCCATATAAGTAATTTATATTACTTACCCATTCACTATTTACAGATATATTAGTAAGACTTATAGGTGCATTTCCAGTATTTTTAACAACCAATTTTCCTGTTTCATTTGAATAAATATAAGATACATTAACATTTTCAACAGAATCGATTATTTGAATATTAGGTTTATTGTTTATTGTGTGTATGTATCCAATATCTGAGGTTACAACAGTACTGCTATTCCCATAAGTCCCAGTTATACATACCAATATTTCTTCATTGATTTCTCCGGATATCCCTGGAACGCTAGTTACATCTACTGTTATTAGTGTTTCTTCATCGGGCCTTAGAATTTGCGGAGAAACAGAAATATTTACTAATGATTCAGTTAATTTTATTGATTCAAACCCAAAAACAATATCACCTGTATTCTTTAACTTAAGATTTAAAGTTGTAGTTCCACTATCAGTTGTATAAGCAAAAGATTCATCTAAATCGATTGGTATATGTTTTCTAAAATTCCCCTTAATAGTTGCTAAGTTTTCAGGAGATAATATACGATCTTGATTTAAAATTGATAACGAAAAGTTTTCAATACTTGATGTGAATAAAACTTCATCAGAATAGTTGTTTGGGGTTGAAACACCAATCTTATTGAATGTTGAAATAGGATAAAAGTCAGCAGTTATATCTGCTATAAAGACGTTTGCTTTTTCTGTTGGTTTAAGGATAGTAGAACCACTTAAATATTCAATCTTTGTCTGATTAATTGTATTTTCTAATGTGTCATTATTAAGATAAAATCTATCCAAATTTACAGTAGATTCTCCTATATTTTCAACTTCTAAATAAATATCAACATTAGTAGAATTTTTTTGGATAACTTTACTATTTTCTTTATTAATTTTAATCGCCCCTGCTTCAGCTTCTTTAACGAAAAAGTTGCTTGTACTATTTGTAAATACATATTGCCTACCCGCTAATGCTTCTGATTGAGCTGTAATATTTATTTTTACAATATCATCTTTTTGGAAATTTGAACCTTTAGTATCAATCCAAACAATTTCTTCAGTTCCCTTTTGAACTGAATTATTTCCGCTTCCTATACTATATGGATATTCTACTCCGTTTATTTTCACGCTATTGATGAGTAAATCTTTTGTACCAGTATTTTGTAATTGAAGAGTTGCATATCCATTATCAAAAACTTCTGGATTTTTGATAAAAAACTTAGAATCTAATACGGTATAATCAATCCGATATAACTTGACTAAATGATTTGTCGAAAAATATTCTGGAATAAATACCATAGAATTATATTGCCCGTTTTCAGGAATATGAGAAACCCATAGATCACCGTCATCATCCTTGTAATTATTTATGTAATTAGCATAGTAATATGCTAGGCTTCGCTCATCAAGATCCCCAGTAGTGGTCTGTTCATATCCAAGCATTAATTTAACAAGCTGACTTTCAAACCATAAATCTTCACGAAGTCCAGATGTCCAATTTTGATATTTACTTTCATCGAAAACCGCATTTTCTGCCCAATTATTTTCCTCCATCCCCATTTGTTTATAAGCAGCATAATGATCATTACAAATCTGAAGCATCCATGTCCATTTTCCCTCATCACCTCCCAGGTTTGGATAAAGAAAACCCCAATAGACTAAAACATAATCTGCGTGAAGCCTTTTAAATGCTTTAGCACTATAAATTTCATTAGTTTGCATCAAAGCCATACCAGTTAATCCTATCCTAGTTGCGTTCATCGTAGCATTATCATTTACAGTGGTCACATTCCCTATTGGAGTAAGCCAATAACCATAATCCCACCATGACACCACTACATCCGTTCCTTCTAAATTATTTTTCATCCAAGTTAAAGAGTCCTCCCAGTCATGAAGTGAACCCCCAGGTACTATTTGAGCAAAAGACATTTGTTTAACAGCAATATTACTGGTATGAACAACTTGTGCAATACATAAAAATCCAACAATAATATATACAGCAAAAACTTCTGTACTTCCTAAAGACTCTTTTATCTGTCTTCTCCTTTTTCTACTAATCCCAACTTTTCTTTCTCCTAAAAAACTACCAAATATTCTTAGAATACTTACTAATCCATATGCTCCTGCTAACGCTGCCGCTGGAGCAAAAATCAATATAATACGAATCATACTTCCAGTAAAATAGTACATAAGGATAATAAAGATAATAACAAAAATATCAGCTGCATATAATCTTTTAAAACAGAAAAAAACTCCTAAGGGAACAAGTATTAAAGGGATTAAGGTGTTATAATAGAATACACTCCATGCACTCGGCATTTGTTCCGCTACTGAAGCAACTAACGCAACATTTTCACGAAATAAAGGATTAAGGATTGTCCAGAACCGTGATCCAAAACCAAAAGGCAAGATCTCAGGAGAAATCCAGATGATTACTGCGATTACTAATACTGCGGGAAGAAAACCCCATTTTATAATATTAATCAAGTTTTCATATAATTTTGGGTGTTCTTTTTTTTTTGTATAAATTAAGTGAAATATAATTATAATAATTGTAAAGGCAAAAATTCCCCCAATTTCCAAATCTTTGAATAAACTTTCATAATTAAAATTTACATATAATGAATATATTAATAACCCAGTTCCTTGGACTCCAGCATAAGATATTAATACATTTTCATTATATTTATTCGTTAAAATTAAGATGACACAGATAATAGGTAGTATTAAAAATCCAAATTGAAATCCTCCCCAACTCAATGATAAATAACCTAAACTAATACCCCCAATAATTGAATGAGTAAATTTACCTCCTCTTACCGCTTTCAAAAAGAATAAAAATGTCATTAATGATGCAAATACACCAATGGTCTCATTATCGAAAAAACCTGCGGTAGTACGTTGTAAATATCCTGGATTAAAAGCTAAAAAAAACGCTGCAAATAATCCTGTAGCACGATTTAATACTTCTTTTCCTAAATAGTACATTACAAGTACCGTTATTCCACCCATAAATGCTGGAAAATAAAAACAGATGTCATATAATGAAACTGGTAATCCAAAAAAATGAAAGATCTTATATATTCCTACTACTGTAAAAGTTAGACCCGGTCGCAGACCTCCTCTATAATAACCGGCAGGATACCAGCTTTTATAATCTGTCCAATTAAAATATTCATACCATGTATGCTCATTTAAATATTCAGCATTATACCATTGAATCCAAGGATCAAATGCTTTAATTAATGTTATTCCTCTACTAAGAGGGCTTAATCTAATAAGAATGGCCAGCGTTACTAGGAGAAAAATTGCAATAAAAAATATAATGTTACTAGTTTTCACTGAAATTGAGGTCCTAATGCGATCTCGAAAGTTCTTGAGCGAGGTAGAAATCTTTACCATAATCTTACTTTTAAAATTTTAAAACTAACTTATAAAATAACCATATTAAAATTTGAATATAAAAAAAATCCTTAAGATTAAAATGTTTTTCTTTAACCAAACAAGTTGTAAAATTGTAAAAAATTTGAAAATCGTTTATGAAATTTGGTTTAATTAATAAAAAATTAAAGGTTTGATCAGTTTGACTAAATCTAAATTTCTGTTTAAAATATACTATATTGGAAAAAAAAGATATTATGGTTCTCAAAGGCAAATAAATTATTTAACAATAGAGCAATTAATTCTATCGGCATTAAAGAAGAGAGGATATATCGATAATGTTTGCAATTCACAATTCGAATTTGCTAGTAGAACCGATAAATATGTATCAGCTCGAGGAGCTTGTTTCACATGTATTACTAAAAAAAAACCGGTATTAATGGAAATTAATAGCACTTTACCAAATGAAATAGGTATTTGGGCATATACAAAAGTACCATTGGAATTCAACTCACGATATAACGCCATTATGCGCCATTATATATATATTTATCCTACTCCTTTAACTAGACTCCAAGAGTCAGTTTCTATAGATCTTAACCTGATGCAAAAGGCTTGTACCTTATTAGAAGGACGTCATGATTTTATTAATTTCTCTAAAAGAGGAAAGAATGAAATTAATACGATTAGAGACATGAATTCAGTATTTTTTACAATAAAAAATGATTTTATTACTTTTTCTTTTAAAAGTAGAGCATTTTTAAGACAGCAAATAAGGAGAATGGTCAAAAAAGTTATTGATTTGGGCAAAGGTGACATAAAATATTCTGAGTTTTTGAATTTGTTTGATAAGTCTAATTTGATATCTTTTCAACCAGTGGATCCAAGTGGTTTAATTTTGTGGGATATAAAATTTGATAAAAGAATTATCTTTAAAGAAGATCAACGATCTATAGAAAGGATGAATTTTTTTTTTCTTAAAAATCAGTTGACTTTTGGGCATAAACATCAGTTATTTAGGATCATGCAAAAGAAAATTTTATATTAATAATCCCTAAAGTTGAATTTTTTCTTTTTTACATTATTTAGCTATTATTCCAATTCAAATGTTAGTTTATTTAATATATGGTTTTCATTTTCTTAATTTTTAAACTAAATATCTCCCTATATAAATCATATATAATGATTTGTCTTAAAAAATTTGTTATCTTATTTAATTATTTTTAAGGGATTAATAAAGAAGTTTAACCGCACTTCTAAGATATAATTAAAGGGTCTTTAAATTTTCAAGACAAATTTCTCGATTCATTCGAAAAGCAAAATCAAGATTAAACTTATTAGAAATTTTGTCCCATAACTATGAATAACAGATAACTCCTCTATAAACCCCTCTAGATACATTAACTCATAAAGTCATCTTTTCATCAAAGAAACAGTTAAAATAAGAAAGAAAATCAAATACAATAAATTGTTCCAAAAATTTCTCCTTTATTCAAAAGTGAAATATAGGAGTATTCTTTTAATTTAAGAATAATCTCAATTGACTGTTAATTAACAGAGTTTATAAATTTAGTTTAATAAAAAAAAATTTATTTTAATATTGATTTAGATTTATTAATCAAGCAATATTAGAAGGTACTCATAAGGTATAAATACCCAATACCATCATCCCAACAAGAAAATGAGTTCTCCTTTACTCCATTAGGATAAATCTTAACCCAGAGATTAAACCATGTATGAGGAGAACCATCACTTTGATAGACTCGCACTGTTAAACTATAACGAACAGATATTATCTCACCATAACCGTTAACTTCTATTGTATATACTTCTGATGTTGATCCACATCTCCATTCTACATACCAAAATGGCCAAACAATCCAATATCTTTCTCCTCTGAAATCCCAATCTCCACTATAAGTATCGATAATTTGACCCTGAGTACCGCTTTTTGTCGTTATATCCAATTCTGCGGAGATCCAAAACTTATCATCTAAGATCATAGGTTCGATTTCTTTATATCCTGTCACTTTAATTCCCCGACTATAACTAGCTGCTGAAACATTTGTAAAGAAAGAACTGATAATAATCAATGTAATTATTGATAACGAAATCCCAAATAAAATTCTTGATTTTAATTTTACCATTTAAAACACTATTAAATTTAGATTTCAAATTTTATGATTAAATTTCAGTGTTGTAAGATAATAAGATAGTATATTTAAGATTTTCCTTAATTTGATTGCTATTTATTTGGACAAATTTGTATTTTTGCCCATATTTCATAGTATTATTAAATTGAATATTTAGGTTTAGATTTTTTGTTTTAGCTGGACCTAGTATTAATTTTTATTTAGGTTTAATTTTTTTTCAAAATAGATTTTATTTTTGCCTTTTTGAAATCCTCAAAATTTCAAAATTAATGTTTATGAGTAGAATATTTTTAAGAAAATGGATGTAAAGTACAAATAAAAATAATAAATTTATCAAGAAGCATAATATATATAATAAATTATTAGTTTTATTTTATAAAATAAAGATATATTCAAATAACAAAATTTAACAAAAAAAAGGGTCAAGACAAAGGAATTTAGAGTTTAACTTCCTTTGAAACTGATAATTT